>JAJXWN010000218.1 GCA_021781595.1 bacterium
CGGCGAAAGGCCGTTCAGATAGAACGGCAGGTTGGAACACGGCCCATCGTTGTAAAGAAAGCCGTTCGTCGCCGCGTTCGTATACATGGGGACGCCCCAGTCGCTCGGTGACGAGTAGAACTTCGAAACGAGATTCGAGGTGTCGAAGAGCACCTGGATATCGTCGCGGTATGGGTTGTTTTTGTGCGGAATCGCGAAGTGAAGGTTGACGACGTTCTCGCGATCCGAGATGTTCGAGAGGCTGAACAGGCTGTACGGCCCGAGGATCAAGCCGCCGGGACCGGCATTATAATATCCGCCCCCGTTGTTGTAGCACAGGTCGTAGTTCGCCGATACCGGGTTCGTTGGATCGCATCCGACGGCGCCGGTCCCCCCCGTCAGCACGGCGGCCGGTGGCATCTGATAGTCGAACGGAACGCCGAACAGGCTGCTGATGGCGGCGCCGTTGTTTTGGTCGTACGAGCGGTAGTCTTGGTTGTAGCCGCCGATGCCGACGTAGTACGAGAAACGGCGGTCCGGCGTCGCTCCGCCGACTTCGACGTTCATCTTGTGATAGTACGTCGGGCCGCCGATGCCGATATCGGTGGAGGCGGAACCTGGATAGGTACCGTCGCGGATGACTTGATTGATGAAGCCCGCGAGGCCCTGGCCTTCCGCGTTCGCCGGTGAGGCGCCCGTGTAGACCTGGAGCTCTTGCTGGCCGAGCGCCGAGGCGTTCGTCGACGGATAGTTGTCGAAGGCGCGGTTAACCGGCACGCCGTCGAACTCGTAGCCGACTTGATCGTAGTCGCCGCCGCGGATATAGACGGATTGGTACCAGCCGGCTTGGCCGACCGGGACGTAGGCGCCCGGGACGGTCGCGATGGCCGAGTACGCGTTATCCAGGCCGCCGCCGCCGCCAAGCGCCTTGACCGTCGATGACGTGCTCGAATTGATCGAGTAGACGTCGGCCGTGGTGCCGGATTTGATCAGCGAGCTCGCCGCGCGCGAGGTGACTTTGGCGATGGTCTTCAGCGCCGGTTGAAGGCTGACGCTCACCGTTTGGGTGGCGTCGGCGAAGACCGTGATGCCCGCCTCGCTCGCCGGAGCATAGCCGTCTTTGCTGACCGAGACGGTATACGTGTCCGGGATGAGCGAGATAAAGGCGAAGTGCCCGGTTGCATCGGTGTTTGCCGATATCGTCTCCGACGGACTCGAAACGGTCACCTTCGCATCGGCGATAGGTGCCTGCGTGTTCGCGTCCACCACGGAGCCCGATACGCCGCCGGTGGTGCCTGCCAGTGCCCATGTTCCCTGGGCAAGCATAGCCACCAGTAGCAGTACGGCCACCAACGCATGCCGGATCCGGAATCTTGGCATGGTTCCTCCTTACAATGAGGGGTCGGTGTTAAGTACCTAATGATCGCTTGCGGAATGCGGAAAACCCGCCAGCCCCAAATGCGACCATTGTCACCGTTCTTAGGGCTCGCCGTTAATCCTCTGAGAAATTTCTGAGAGTCTTCCTCAGGCTTTAGCGGCCAGGCGCGCCGCCAGCAGGGCCGGGATCTGCGAGGGCCGGTCGGCCACGGGGACCCCGGCGGCTTGGAAGGCTGCGATCTTGCTTTGAGGCGTGCCGAACTTACCCGAGATGATCGCGCCGGCATGGCCGAGCGACTTGCCCGGAGGCGCGTTCCGGCCGCCGATGAAGGCCACGACCGGCTTCTCCGGCAGGTGCTCGGCGACGAAGGCGGCGGCGTCTTCTTCATCCGAGCCGCCGATCTCCCCGCAGAGGACGATGGCCTCGGTCTGAGGGTCGTTGGCGAACTCGCGAAGGCAATCGACGAAGGTGGTGCCGATGATCGGGTCGCCCCCGATGCCCACGCAGGTCGACTGGCCGAGGCCGGCCCGCGTAAGGAGATCGACCACTTCGTAGGTCAGCGTCCCCGAGCGCGAGATCAGCCCGACGCCGCCCTCCTTAAAGACGTGGCCCGGCATGATGCCGACCGAGGCCTTCCCCGGCGAGATGAGGCCGGGGCAGTTCGGGCCGATGATGCGCATGCCCGGCGTCGTTCCGACGACCTGGAGCATGTCGTGCACCGGAACGCCTTCGGTGATGCAGATCGCGAGCGCGAGGCCCGCGTCGTAGGCTTCGTAGAGAGCATCCGCTGCAAACGGCGGCGGCACGAAGATGCAGGTGAGCGTCGCCCCCGTCGCGTCGACGGCCTGCTTCACCGTATCGAAGACCGGCAGCCCGTGCTCGGTCGTCCGGCCGCCTTTGCCCGGCGTCACGCCGCCGACGATCTCCGTACCGTACGCGAGCATGCGCCCCGTATGATACGAGCCCTCCGCCCCGGTGATTCCCTGCACGATGACCTTGCTGTTCTTATCGAGGTAGATCGACACTCTGCTCCCCCAACTCCGTTTATTGCGTTAGGCGGACGGCTGCGGCCGCGCCTTCGTCCATCGTCTCTACCGGCGTCATCCCGGCACCGGCGAGAATCTTTCGGCCGAGTTCTTCGTTGGTTCCGGTCAAGCGAATGACGAGCGGAACCTTGCGCGATTTCGTCGTCTCGAGCGCTTCGACGATGCCTTTAGCGACTTCGTCGCAGCGGGTGATGCCGCCGAAGATGTTGATGAACAACGACTTCGCTCCGGTGTGGTTCACGATCAACTCGTAGCAACTGCGCACGCGCTCCGCGTTGGCACCGCCGCCGACGTCGAGAAAGTTCGCAAAGTTGCCGCCGGCGTTGCGCACCGCGTCCATCGTGCCCATCGCGAGGCCAGCGCCGTTGGCCATCGTCCCCACGTTGCCGTCGAAGCGGCGGAAGTTGCGAATGCCCAAACCAGCCTGCGTCGCCAGCGTCTCGTCGCCGTCCAGCGGCAGCGTCTGCTGCCAAACTTTGAACTCCGGATTCTTGTAGAGCGCGTCGTCGTCGAGTTCCACCTTCGCATCCGACGCGAAGACCTGGCCATCGGAGGTGAGCACGAGCGGATTGATCTCGACCAGCTTCGCGCCGTATTTAAAGAAGAGATCGTACAAGCCGGCAAGGATGCTCGGCAACTGCTTGCGGTAACCGGCATCGAGGCCGGCGGCGAACGCAAGCGTGCGCCCGATGAACGGCGAGTACCCGATCGCCGTATTCACGAAGAACTTCGCGATGGACTCGGGATGCTGCTCGGCAACCTCCTCGATATCCATTCCGCCGAACTTGCTCACCATCACCACCGGTCTCTTCGTGGTGCGATCGATGGCGATCGCGCAGTACGCTTCTCTTGCAATCGGCAGCTTCGCTTCGACGAGCAGCGATCTCACCGGCTCGCCTTGCGGGTTCTGCCGGTTCTTGATGACGAGCTGCAGAATCTCGTTCGCGCGCGCCCGCGCTTCCTCGGGCGTACCGGCAAATTTGATGCCGCCCGCTTTGCCGCGCCCGCCGACCAGCACTTGCGCCTTCACGACCCAGTCGCCGGGATTCTGCGCCACGAACGCCGCAGCGTCTTCGGCGGTGCCGCAGTGCGCGCCCCTCGGCACGGGAATGCCCGCGCGCCGGAACAACTCCTTGCCCTGGTACTCCATCAAATTCATAGCCGCCGCTCCTTCGCT
>JAJXWN010000024.1 GCA_021781595.1 bacterium
CGTTGAGCTTCAACTTCGGCGGCGCCTTCTGCTGTTGGTGCGGCGGCGGCGTTGCCTGCGGCGGCGGCGTCGGGGTCGGCGGTGGTGTCGGGGTCGGCGGCGGTGGTGTCGGCGCCTTCACCTGGATCTTCTTGGTGACCGAAACCTTTTCGACCGTCTGCTTCGAGTGCTGCTGCGTGAGCACCGGGAAGATCGGCGAGAGCACGAGGTGAATCACGATCGAGATCACGAAGGCCCAGCCCAGGAAGTTACCGACGCGCTCGCCCGTCGTGATGAAGGGCGAATCGTTCTTCTTATCTGCCATCGCTTAGGTCTTGCTTCCCTGTATGTGGTTCGCCAGGCCGAACTCCGTGAGGTTGACCGATTTGGCGGCGTCCATCACCTGCAGCACGATGCCGTAGTAGGCTTTCGGGTCGGCTTTGATGATGACGCTCTTGAAGTTGTTGCCGGTCTGATTCTGAAGCGCCTGGAACGCGGCGTGAGCCTGTTGGATAGTCACGACGTTCGAACCGATTTGAATGTTGTTCTTGGCGTCGATGATCACGACGATCTGCGACGGCACGACTTTATCCCGGTTCATCGCGCTAGGCAGCGGCGGTTCTTTCGTAACCGCGGCGAGAATGATGAAGATGATCAGCAGGACCAGCAGCACGTCCGTGAACGGCGTGATGTTGATCGTCGACATGACCTCTTCTTCGCCTTGACCTGTTGAAACGGCCACGAGTAGCTCAAACCTCCACTGCTAAGACGTTACGAAACCGACGTTGTCCAACCCGGCAATCTTGGCCGCATCGAGGATGCGGATGATGATGCCGTACGGAGCCTTGGCATCGGCAATGATGGATACGTGCTTGTCTCCACGTTTCGCACGCACCTGGGCCATGACCGCGTATACACCCTGTGCGTTGGTCTTATGGCTATCGACGAAGATGACGCCCTTGTCGTTGACCTGAACCTGAATATCGTTGTGGTTGATATTTTGCTGGCTCTGGTTCGGGTTGCTGTTAGGAAGCTCTTTTTCGAACCCCGGAGGCGTGACGATCGCAGCCAAGATCATGAAGATGATGAGCAGCACCAGCAGCACGTCCGTGAACGGCGTGATGTTGATCTCGGCCATCACGTCTTCGTTTTGTTTTGCCGATAGGAGTCCCACGGAACCCTCCCTAGCGCCGCGCTACTTGCCGGCCGGTGCGGGATTGCCGGACGACGGCTGATACAGGTCCGTCGGAATCGGCGCGCCGGTGTTATGGAAGTGCAGCATCTCGGCGAGCTGGTTCGCGGCCACGATCATCTCTTGGTTGTACGTCTTGATTCGCGTCTTGAAGTAGTTGAAGAAGATAACCGAGGTGATGGCGACGATGAGACCCGCAAAGGTCGTGATCAACGCCTCCGAAACGCCTGCGGCCACCACGGCCGGCGTCGAGTTCCCCTTGAGAGCGATATCCTGGAACGCGCGTATGATGCCGAGCACGGTGCCCGAGAGGCCGACGAACGGCGCAATGACCGCGATCGTGCCGATGACGCCGAGATTGCGCTCGAGCGAATTCAAGTGCTCCATGAGCGCAATCGAAAGCGCGTCGGTGATGTCCGCGCGATTTTTCTCCCCACGCAGCAGCCCGAACTCAAGGATACGCGGCAGCATGCCCTTGTTCTGCGCGCAGATCTTTCTTGCGCCCTCGATGTCGTCCTGCGATATTTTGGCGCCGATTTGGCGGAGCAGTCCTTTGGTGTCACCGTGCTGCGCCGAAAAGAAGACCAGGCGTTCGATGACGATCGCGACGGCGACGATGGAACAGATGAGCAGCAACCACATGGCGAAGCCGCCCCGATCCATCACGCTAATGAAACCGCTGAAAATCCACACTATATTTCCGACCCCTCCCACGTATGGGAACGTGTGTGCGCTAAGACAGTACAAAGTATTGGGGGCGAGCCCCCATCCGTGCAGGCCGACCATTGGCCCACACTGCCGGAAAATCCTCGTCCGAATCCCGTCGATTCGAAATTTACTTGAACGTGCTCTTAATAAAGTTTTCTATCTGCAGAGAAAGGCTCGTGTTCCCCGCCGCTTTAGCGAGCGTATCCGCCTTGGCGAGCGCGGTCATCGACTGCTTCTTCAGGTCGGGGTTCGACCTGCCGGCGGTCGCCCATTCGCCCGCGAGCGCGACGCCCTCGGCAAAGTTAGCCAGGGGATCGTCTGCGTTCACAGCGAGAGCCTTATCGGCGTACCCCTTCATCTTCGTGTAGTTGGGCGTGGACCTGTTGCTCTCTTGAAACGCCGCTTGCGTGTACGCTGTGACCACAACCACGGGGTCGCCTACCCCGGCGGCCTGTTCGAAGTACGAGATCGCGCCGTCGTAGTTCTTGGCCTTCCCCGCCGCGATCCCCAGCTCCAAGTAATGGTTGCCCAGAACGCGCGCGGCCGCGGTGCTGGAAGGGTCGAGCCGTTTCATCTCGGCGGTCGTGCTGGCAGCGTCGGCCATATCGCCGGCCTTGAGGTACGCGGCCAGCAGCGAGGTATCGATGATGACTTTGGTGCGCGCGCTCGTCTTGCTGTTCGCAAACGCGCTAGAGCGCGCTCGTTTCAGGTCCGCGACGGCGGCGGCCGCATCGCCGGCGCCGTACTCCGAAGTCCCCAGCGCATAATATGAATTGCCGCTCGGGTCGAGCGCCACGGCCTTCTTGCCCCAGGCAATCGCCTGGGCCGGGTCGCCATTCTCGGTCTTCACGGCGGCCAAGGCGTACGCGTGGGCCGCCACCTGCCGGTACTCTTTCAAGAGCGTCGGGGACTTATCGAAAGCCGCCGCGGCGCCCGCATAGTCGTTCAGGAAAAAGTCCGCCGCGCCAAGCTCCTGCTGTGCGACTGCATCGCTCGGGTTGAGTGCGAGGTACGCCGTCACCTTCGCCTGCGCGCCGGTGTAGTTGCCGGCACGTATCATGCGCCCGATCTGAGCGGTGGGTCCCGACTCACCGGCAATGACGCTGCTCGCCACCGCCTTACCGGTAAACTCTAGGGTGAAATCGTAGAACGCCGTCATCGGCTTATTACCGCGCGTGCCGACGCGGTAGGCCGAGTTCTTCGCGATGTCGATGGCCGCGGCATCGTCGGCGCGGTTGGTGCTACGGAGGACGCGCATGACTTCGTGCGTGCCGTTGGCATTGACTCGCACTTGGACGACGACCGTGCCGGTCCCGGCGACCGCCTTGGTCGTGCTCCCCTGCCGCAGCAGCTTCGGCGGCGTGTACTGATTGGAATATTGTGCCGAAGCCCTCGCGCCGAAGAGTGCGGCGACGGCGAGCGTACAGACGGCGGCCAAGCGTTTGGTGCGGGTCATGCGGGTGTTGACTACCTCGTATGGTGGTGCGGTGCGATTCTTGGATGACTGACCGGTATTAGGCAACGAGACTGGCGGCTGGAAGGTTGCGCCCCACGGCGCGCGCGACGACGGGCAGATGCCGCATCAACAGCGCAAACTCCTCGAACCCGAGCGACTGCTGCCCATCGGAGACGGCTACCGCTGGGTCCGGGTGAACTTCTACGAGCAGCCCGTCGGCCCCGGCCGCTACGGCCGCGAACGCCATCGGCTCGACCAGCCGGGCGATGCCCGTTCCGTGGGACGGATCGACCACGACCGGGAGATGCGTCAGCTGATGCAGGAGCGGAACGACGGCCAGATCGAGCAGATTCCGGGTAGCAGCGTCGAAGGAACGCACCCCACGCTCGCAGAGCACTACCTGGTCGTTCCCGGCCAGCAAGAGGTATTCGGCGGCCATCAACCACTCGTCGACCGTCGCCGAGAGCCCACGCTTGAGAAGCACCGGCTTCCCGGCTTCGCCCACCTCGCGCAGCAGGCTGAAGTTTTGCATGCTGCGCGCACCGATCTGCAGCATATCCGCGTGCGCGGCGACCAGTTCGACGTCGCGCGGGTCCAGGACTTCGGTCACGACGCCGAGCCCGTTGCGATCGGCCGCGTCGCGCAGAAGACGCAAGCCGTCGGCACCCAGCCCTTGGAAGGTGTACGGTGACGTTCGCGGCTTGAAGGCGCCGCCGCGCAGGACGTTGGCTCCGGAGGAGGCGACGGCCTTAGCCGTTGCCTCTATTTGGTCGCGGCTCTCGACGCTGCACGGGCCGGCGCAGATCGCCAGGACGTCGCCACCGAACGTCGCCCCGGAGGCCAAGCGCACGAGCGTACCGAGCGGCCGGGCATCCCGGTGGACGAGGGCATAGGAACCGGAAGGAGAGGTCACGCGAGCGCGCGCAGTGCCGCGAGCTCGCGCTCGCTCGGCGGGCGAGTGGCCCCGGGCGGCAGGTCGCCTAAGCGAATCGGACCGAAGCGCAAACGCACGAGTGCCTGAACGCTATGGCCGACGGCTTCGAACATACGCCGCACCTGGCGATTCTTGCCTTCGTGCACCGTGATGTCGACGACGGAGGTCTCACGTCGCACCGCGACCACGCGCAGCTGAGCACCCGCAGCCCGAAACTCTTCAAGATGCACGCCGCTGCGCAATTGTTCGATCTCTGCAGGCAAGAGGCGCCCCTTGAGGAGCGCTCGATACATCTTGTCGACCCCGTAGCGGGGGTGGGTCAGGCGGTTCGCGAGTTCGCCGTCGTTGGTGAGCAGCAGTACCCCCGAGGTATCGAAGTCAAGCCGCCCGACGGGCACGATGCGCGGCAACCCCTTAGGGATGAGATCGGCAACGGTGCGCCGCCCTTGAGGATCGCGCATCGTCGTCATCACGCCCGCCGGTTTGTGCAAGACCAGATACGTCGTCTCCAGGTGTAAGACGACCGGCGCCCCGCTGACATCGACGCGGTCGCCAAACGCAACGCTGGTACCCATCTCGCGCACAATGCGGCCGTTGACGCGCACCTTCCCGCGAACGATGAGCTCTTCGGCAGCGCGCCGCGAAGCGATCCCCGCATGCGCGAGATACTTCTGCAGCCGCATCGCGGTCGCTTCCGTTGCCTTCGGCTCTTTCATCGGAGATTTGAGAAAACCATCAGATCGCAAATCTCGCCGTTCTCTACGACGGCGCGGCGCCACGGCCGCAACCTACTAAGGGCCACATGAATGTGCCTCTCAAACGACTCCGTGGCGGGGCGTCCTGCGGATCAGGCGGCGACGTACGAATACTAGTGTGGTGAACCGTAACTGCCGCGACATGCCCAGCGGGTTCTTTCCGCCGGTGCTTCGTTGCTCATCGGTCACAACACTACGGCGTTGCTCCCTCTTCGCGCCTCGCCCCGACGAAAAGTCCCTCGCTGGATAATGTCGCGGCAGTTACGGTTTAGCACACTAGTACTTTGCGCTGCCTTCTTCGTACCCGCGCGAGAGCGAGAGCGCCTCTTTGGTAACCGTCTGGAGGAACTCGTCGTTCGTGCGAGTCTGCGCCATCTTGTCGAGAATGATCTCGGTGATGTCGCCCGTGTTGAGCACCGATGTCGCGCGGCGGAGCATCCAGATCTTGCGCATCTCGTCGGGCGTGAGCAGCAGCTCTTCGTGGCGCGTTCCGGAACGCTTGATGTCGATCGCCGGGAAGACGCGCGACTCGGCCAGTTTGCGGGTGAGGTTGAGCTCCATGTTTCCGGTGCCTTTGAACTCTTCAAAGATCACGTCGTCCATCTTCGACCCGGTCTCGACCAAGGCCGTAGCGATGATCGTGAGAGAGCCGCCCTCCTCGATCTTTCGCGCTGCTCCGAAGAAGCGCTTGGGCTTGTGCAGCGAAGCGGTGTCGAGCCCGCCCGAGAGCGTACGGCCAGAGGTCGGTATCACCTGGTTGTAGGCGCGTGCGAGGCGCGTGATCGAGTCGAGCAGGATTACCACGTCCTTACCGAGCTCCACCAGGCGTTTGGCACGTTCCATCGCAAGTTCCGCCACGGCCGTGTGATTCTCAGGATGCTCGTCGAACGTCGAGGCGACGACCTCGCCGTCGACCGTGCGCTGCATGTCGGTGACTTCTTCCGGGCGCTCGTCGACGAGCAACGCGATGATGTGGGCGTCGGGGTGGTTGATCGAGATCGAGTTCGCGATGTTCTTCAGCAGCGTCGTCTTGCCGGCTTTCGGCGGAGAGACGATGAGCGCGCGCTGGCCCTTGCCGATCGGGCAAAACAGATCGATGACGCGCGTCGAGAGTTGCGTCGAGCGCACCTCGAGTTTGAAGCGCTCCTGTGGGTAGATCGGCGTGCCCTTTTCGAAGAGCGGTCTCCCCTTGATCGCTTCGGGGTTCAAGCCGTTGACCGAGTCCACGCGAATCAGCCCGAAGTATTTCTCGCTCTCCTTAGGCCGGCGAACCTGGCCATCGACCAGATCGCCGCGCCGGAGTTCGAATCGGCGAATCTGCGTCTGGCTCACGTAGATGTCGTCGGGACCGATGACGTAACCGTCCCGGCGCAAGAAGCCGTAGCCTTCGGGCAAGACGTCGAGCACGCCGTTGGCGGTCTCGATACCCGAGCGCACCGCCTGTATCTCGAGAATCTTCGCGATCAACTCGTCCTTCTTGAGTTTGACGGGTGTCGCCACGTCGAACTCTTTGGAGATCTCGTTGAGCTCGGTTTTCGTCTTCTCGGCGAGCTGCTGGGTGGTGAGCATCGGCGGTCCCGATGCTTCCGCCTGTGGGAACTGCTCGTTATGCGGATGCTGTCCAAAGGGTTGCCGGTGGCGTCGCGAACGCCGGCGCCGGCCGCCGTTCTGGGGCCGGTTGTTGTCGTTGGGGCGATTGTCGAGTTGCAGCGGAGTATCTCTCTCGTCAGAGTCGCGCGCGTCTGGTAACCAAAACGCACCGGCGGGGATGCCTGTCGTTAAGCAAGGACGCGGCGCTGGGGAACGTAAGCATCGCGGAAGTCGATCGACTGCCTCGCGACGAGGCAACTATAGCATAGCGCTCTCCGACTATCAAGCCGTCGACAGCGCTTTGCGCCCACTCACGAACGGATTCCCCACCTCATAGAATCGCAGAACCCGGTCCGCGGCCTTACCGATGCCGATCCGCACGCTCCGGCCGACACTCGCGCGGCCCGCCGGCGCCGCGATCCAAAGTCCGTCGCCCAGGAGCAGGTCGGAGCCGTCGAAGCTCGCATCGATCGCCAGCGCCTGGCAGAGTCGCCCCGGTCCGCGACAGAGGTCGCGCTCTGCGTCGATCCCGCGCCGGCGCCGCATGAGGTCGTGCCCCAGGATCGGTGCCAGCGCGCGAATCAGAATGGCGGCGCCGACGCACTCGGCTTCGCTCGTGACGTTCGCGCACGTTGCCATCCCATAAATCTTATATATGTAGGCGCGGTGAGGCGGAAGAAACATCGACGCGTTGCGTTTGGTCTTGCCGCGATAGGCATGGGACGCCGGATCGCCGATTCCGTACGCCTCCGTCTCGACGATTCGCCCTGCCGCACGGCCATCCGGAGAGTCTCGGACGAGCGCGCAACCGATCAGCGCCTCCGCTAGAGCGATCGTATCGACCGGCAGACTCCCCGGTTCCAGCCGGCGAAGCGGTATCTCCGGGTTCACGCCGCGAAATGCAGCGCTGCTTCTGCTTTTGCCCGAGCCGTCAGGTCTCGCGCGTCGTTCCCCGCATCGACCTCGATCGCCACTTCGCGCAGCTGGTTGAGCGCGCAGCCTAGGCGAACGTAGGCCATCGAGAGCGCCTGCGGCACGGACCGGCGCTCGTGTAGATCTTCGACGACGCGCCCATCTGCCAGTGAGAGGCGGACTCGATCGACGCCGCGTTCGTGGAGGCGCGCGGCGACGGCCGTCAGCGCCGCATACCCAACCTCACGCTCCAGGAGCGCCGGAGATCGCTTAACCGGAAACGGGATCCGCAGCAGCCGCCCGCGGCTAGGGACCTCAGGGTGCGCGAGGGTCAAGCGCACGTACGCCACGCCGTGACCTTGCTCGTCTGCTGCGAAGCCGATCGTCGCCGCCAGCGGGGGAGTCTTCGTCCGTTTTCCCATGGTAGCCACGTACCCATTGTATAATCGAACGTATGTTCGCGTCAACTCCCGGCCAGGACGGTCTTCTCCTCGACGAGCAGCCTCGAGTAGAGCGCGGCCACCCGGGCCGTCTGCTCGTCGATCGAAAAGCGCGCCGCCTGGCGGCGGGCACACTCGGCGTAGCCGGTAGACTCGGCTGGAACTACCTGCATCGCGTCGGCAAACGCGGCAGCTTCGGCAGGCACCACGCGCCCCGCATCCCCCAAGACCTCACGGTTCTGCCTGGCATCCGCAGCGATGACGAACGCCCCCGCAGCCATAGCCTCAGCCAAGACGAGCCCTTGCGTCTCGCTGACGCTGGGGAAGACGAAGACGTCGGCGCTCGCGTAGAGATCGGGCAGGCGATCGCGATCGATCGCTCCCAGGAAGTGGGTGCGGTCTTGGATCTGAAGGAGCCGAGCGCGGTCCTCGAACGCTTCGCGGTCCGGACCGTCGCCGGCAACGACCAAGTGCAGAGCCGGGTCTCCGCCCCATGCCAGCGCCTCGAGCAGCAAGGAGACGTTCTTTTCCCGTGCGAGCCGCGAGACGAACAGCGCCATGCGCTGGCCGGCCCCCACGCCGGCCTCGCGCCGCACCGATTCGCGGCGGGTTCCCGCGCCGAAACGGCACAAGTCGATGCCGCTGTGCACCACCTCGACGCATGCGGTGACCCCGACTTCGAGCAGCCGGTCGCGCATGGCCGTCGTCGGAACGATGACGGCATCGGCGTGATTGGCGAAGTTCCGCGTCAGCCTCGTCGCTGCGCGGCGGGTCGCGTGCGGTTCGAACGGTATGTAGTGGGCGTACGCCTCGAGCCGCGTATGATACGTGTAGACGAGCGGAATCCCGAAGCGGCGCGCATAGTGAACGGCCATCCAGCCGGTGACGAACGGCGAATGTGCGTGTATCACGTCCAAGCGCTTGATGACGCGGTTGAGATTGCGGCGGCTGACCAGCGGCAGCGTCAGCCGGTAGGGCGTCGAGGTCGGCAGCGGCAGCGACGGCATGCGGAAGACGGGCCCGTCCGTTTCGCCGTAACCGGGAGCCCGCGGCGCGAACAAATACACCTCGTGGCCGCGCCCCCGCAGCCCTTCGGCCAGGCCGTCGACCGAGGCCACGATCCCGTTGACGATCGGGCGGTAACATTCCGTGAAAAAGCCGATCCGCATATCTTCTCCTGCGAAGGTTCACCGGGCTTCGGAACGCGCCTGCGCTGCTGCGCCCATATGACTTTTGGCATATTCCCATCTTCCGCGGATCGTGGTATAGTGCCCGGGTTAGTTAATGGCTGGGCGATCTAGGTCGCCTGGGAGTAACCACCTCGACTGCGCGAAGGACTCTCCGGAGCCGGCGCCGTCCAGCGTTCTAACGGCACCAACGCTCGCTGCTTGAAAGCGCTTCGACAGGCTCGGAACGAGCCTCGGCTAAGCCGTTGCCGCCTCGATGTGGTGCCGCTCAGGAAAGGAGTCGCGTTGATCGGACGCGCCCCATCAAAGGCGACCCGCGTGCTCGCCCTCAGCGTTCTCTCCGTCGGGCTGGCAGCCACGAGTTTCGCCGCCCAAGCGTCCGCCCGCGCGGCCGCTATGGCCGTGAGCGGCCCGGCCGTGCCGGTTACCATCGTGACCGCTGCCAAATCGATACGCGTCACGAGCTCCGCGCCCGACATCGGAGCCCTGCTCGAAGAGGAAGGCATCCGGCTCGGCCGGTACGACCAGGTTCGGCCGTCGCTCGCCGACCCCGTCGTTGCAAACGGTGTCGTGCGCGTAATCCGTATAACGAAATGGGTCGCGATCCGGCGGCGCACCATCGCTCCGCCCGTTATCCGGCGCATCGATTTCGCGTTGCCGCCCGGCAAGACGAAAATCCTCGCGCGCGGAGTTTCGGGCGAGCGCCAAGTCGAGATACGCTACAGCGAACGCGATTTCGAGAAGATTCGCGCGCGCGTCGTAATGCAGCGCGTGCTTCGGCGTCCGAAGGCCCGGATCGTCGACGAGGGCGTCGGAGAGTATGCGGCGCTCGAATATTTCGCCACGCGCGGCATGCGGAAGATGTCCTACGTCGCCGGTAGCGCGATGAGAATGGTTGCGACGGCGTACACCGCGCATTGTTACGGCTGTAGCGGCATCACCGCGAGTGGTTATCCGGCCGGCCACGGGATCGTTGCCGTCGATCCGCACGTGATTCCGCTGGGCACGAGACTCTACATCCCGGGTTACGGCCCCGCCATCGCCGGCGACACCGGCGGAGCGATCCGCGGCAATCGCATCGATCTTGGATTCAATTCATTGCACGACGCAGTTGCATTCGGTCGCCGCGTCATAACGGTGTACCGCCTCAAATAGAACACCCGCGCGCGCTGCTCGACCGGTACGGCTACAAGCCTAAGAAACGCCTCGGGCAAAACTTCCTCATGGATGCCGGCTCGGCGGCGCGCATCGCGCGGCTGGCCGTGCCGCGCGCGGATCCGGACGCACCGGCGGTACGCGTATTGGAGATAGGTGCGGGAACGGGGCAGCTCACGCGCGCGCTCCTCGCGCTCGGAGCCCCAACCTTCGCCATCGAGATCGACGCCGAGATGGTGCGCGTGCTGCGCGACGACCCGGAGCTGCGCGCTGCGGCGCTCCTCCACGCAGACGCAATGGCGTTCGACTACGCGGCCTTTGCGGCGAGCGGCCCATGGATCGCCGCCGGCAACCTCCCCTACAACGTCGCGACGCCGCTGATCGTCCGGTTAGTCGAGATGCGCGAGGGCCCGCAACTATTGGTCGTCACGATTCAAAAAGATGTCGCCGACCGCCTGGCCGCGCGGCCCGGTACGAAGGCGTACGGCAGTTTAAGCGTTGCAGTGCAGTATGCAATGGAGGTGGAGCGTGCATTCACGCTCGGACCGGGAGCATTCTATCCGCGGCCGAAGGTCGATTCTACCGTCGTGCTCCTGCGCCGCCGCGATCGCCCGGCCGTAGCGGTCAGAGACGAAGCATGGTTCCGGCAGGTCGTCCGCGCCGCCTTCGCGTACCGCCGCAAGACGCTGGTCAACAGTCTTTCGCTGGCTCTGAACGTGCCGCGGGCGGCGGTCGCAGGCGCATTGCAATCGCTCGACATCGATCCGGAGATTCGTGGAGAACAGCTCGGCATCGCAGATCTCGCCCGATTGGCCGACGCGTTGGGAACCTGACGCTTTTGCGTTTTGGCCGACGCTGCTCGCGGCGCTGGGTATCGTGCTGGTCGTCGTGGCCGCTGCGGCCCTCATCGCCATCGTCCTGGGCATCTACGCCGCGGTGCGGCATCTCCCGCCGGCCGCGTTGCAGCACCTGCCGGTATCCGCGCAACTCGATCTCATGGGCGTGCTCGATCTCGCCGCGGCGCTCTATCTTGCGCTCCTCCTCCCGGTGGTTGCAAAGGCACCGCTGCGAGCGCTCGGCTTCCGCCTGCCGACCCTCCGAGATGCGGGCATCGCGCTCCTCGGAGCGATTGCGATGCTCGTTCTCGTCAACGGCCTGGCGACGCTCATCGAATCCGTCCTGCACGTGAAGCACGAGCAAGAGGTCGTGCGCATGTTCGCAGGCATACGAACGCCGCTGCAGCGCTGGCTGGTAACGCTCTTCGCCGTTGTCATCGGACCGATCGGCGAAGAGTTCGTCTTTCGAATCTTTGCCTTCAACGCGGCGAGGCGGCATTGGGGCTTTTGGGGCGGTGCCGTAACGAGCGGTCTTCTGTTCGGGCTCGCGCACGCCGATCCATACGCCTTTCTGCCGCTCGCGATCGGCGGGATGATTCTGTGCGGCGTCTACTATCTCTCGCGCAATGCCTGGGCATCGATGCTGACGCACGCGCTTTTCAACAGCGTCACCGTTGCAGCCATCTTTCTAGCCCCGCATCTCTTGCAGAAGTGAAAAAGGCGGCGTAGTGCGGTTGGGAGTCGATGCGCTCAATCTCGTCGCGGACCGGCGCGGCATGGGGCGCTTCGCCCGCACGGTGCTTGGCGGTCTTCAATCCTCTCCCGACGTCGAGGTGACGCTGCTGGTGCGCGATCCCGCCCACGCCGAAGTCTTGCGCGCAGAGTTTCCCTTCGAGGTACGCACGCTGCTCGAATTACGTGCCGCGCGCCTACATTGCACGTGGTATCCGTGGAACGGCGTCCGCTTCGACGCGCGCTCCTCAAAGATCGTTACGGTGCACGACGCCTTCGCCTTCACGCATCCGCATCCAAATCTCGTCGCGCGCTGGCGAGAGCAGCTGCCAATTCGGCGCGCCTTGTGCGCGGCGAACGTGCTGACGACCGTTTCGCGCTGGTCGGCTCGCGAGATCGCACGCGTCGTCTCCGTCGACGAGGCGCGCTTTACGATCGTCAACCCCGTTCCCGACGCGTTCTGGCGGCCCGTACTGCCGGAGCGCGCGGGCAAGCCCTACATCCTGGTCGTCGGTGGCCCCGACCGGCGAAAGAATCTGCCGCTCTTCTTTCGCGCATTCGAGCGCGCGTTTCCGGACGGTGGCGTGATGCTCGTGGTCGCCGGAACGTTGCGCGCCGAAGACGAAACGGCGCTGCGGGCTACGCGCGTCGCCTACGAACGCGTGCGCCCGAACGACGAAAGGCTGCGCGAACTTTACGGCGGCGCGCTCGCGGTCGCCGTGCCCTCTCTGTACGAAGGCTATGGTTTGATGTGCGTCGAGGCCATGGCGTGCGGCGCCGCGGTCGTCGCAGCCGATTCCGCCGCGCTGCCCGAAGCCTGCGACGGCGCAGCGCTCTTGGTCGCGCCCATCGATATGCAGGCCTGGAGCGCGTCGCTGCGCCGTATCGCCGAAGACGACGCGTTGCGAACGGCGTTGCGGCGGCAATCGCTTGCGCGCTCCGAGCGCATCGACAGAGCCGCCCCGGCGCGCGTCATCGCCGCGCTCGCTCGACGATGTTCCGCAGCCGTTCGATGAAACGGCCGGGAGCGAACGACTCTGCGTGCGCGCGCAGCCGCCTCGCGTCGTAACGCGGAGCGTCGAAACTGCGTAGCGCGTCCGCTAGCGACTGCGCGTTGGGTTCGTCGAAATACTCGCCGGTTACACCCTCCACGATGGTCTCGAGCGCGCCCCCGGCACGAAATGCGACCGTAGGTCGCCCGGCCGCGGCCGCCTCGACCGGAACCAGACCGAAATCTTCCTCGCCCGGCACGATCGCAGCGCGAGCGTTGCCGATGAGAGCGTCGAGACGCCGGTCGTCTACGTATCCGAGCATCGTCGTCGTCGTACCGCGCGCCAACTGCCGTAGTCTCCCCTCCGCGGGTCCGCTTCCGGCAACGTAAAGCGGCACGTTCGCAAGCTGCGCGGCCCGAATCGCAAGATCGATGCGCTTGTACGGCAAGAGCCTCGAGGCAACGACGAAATACCCGCCGGCACCCGGACCGACCGTGAAGCGGGCTACGTCCACCGGGCAATGCAGCACTTCGGCATCGCGGCCGTAGTAGCGGCGAATGCGTTCGGCGACGTTGGCCGAGTTCGCGACGAGGAGCGTCGGGCGCTGCGCCGCGCGCAGGTCCCACGCGACCAGTCCGCGCACGAACGGGCGCGCGAGCGCCCGCAGACCGAAACCCCCGACGTAACGGTCGTAGGCGAACGTGAAGCGGCTGACGGTATTGATGTAACAGACGTGCACGGCGCCGAGCGGCACGCGGATGCCCTTGGCCCAGGCCGTCGTCGAACTCACGATCGTATCGTAGGCCGAAAAGTCGAATGACTCGAAGACGCGCGGATAGAGCGGGGCGAGATAACGGAAATAGCGATTCGCGCCGGGTAACCGCGCCAGCGCCGATGCGCGCACCCGCGCGGGGTCGACCAGATCGCCGGTCGCCTTCGGGTCGAAGAGCGCCGTATAGACCGGGGCCTCCGGGTAGGCGCGTGCGATGTGCGCGAAGACGCGCTCGGCCCCACCGCGCTGGTTCAGATAGTCGTGAACGAGCGCGACCGCCATCGAAACGGGAGGCGTTCAGATGCCGTGGGGTGCAGCCGCGCGCGGCAGGATCAGCGCCACCGTCGGTGATCCGAGGTAGCGATGCGCGACACGCTGCAGATCGGCGGGCGTTACCGTTCCGATGGCGGCGACGGCGCGATTGAGGTAATCGGGCGAACTGTGCTGCAATGCAAAAACCCCGGCCAGCCACGCGCGATCTTCAAGCGTCACCGCACCGTTGATGAAGTCACCCTCGGCCATAGACTTTAGGTCTTCGATGCGCCCGTGCAACTTGGTATGCCCGAGCAAATCCACGACGGAGAGCGCGGTCGAGAACGTACGCGAAGGGTGCCCGAGCCCGCCGTCGACGTAGACGATGAGGTTGGCCGGCCGCGCGTCGAAATTGTACAACGCTCCCACGCCGCGCATCGCGAAGGATCGCGTCGCTATCGACGGCAGTTCCGCCACGTCGGAGAGCGTATGACCGATGAAGGCCGTCAGGACGAGCATCGCACCGAAGTCGGGGCTGTCGGCCTGCGGAGCTCGGTACTGCGCGACCAACCACGGTACGGAGATGTTGCGCTCCGCGCGCAGCTCGTGCGTGTGCCCGGCCAGCGGCAGCGTCGAAACCCGAACCGGTCGCGAGGTCCCGGGCGGAAGCGCGTCGAGCACGCGCTCGAGATCGGCGAGCGCGAGCGTGCTCGTCTCCCCGACCGCACTTGCGACCGCGCCGTTTCGCCGGTAATACGCGGCGTAAAACCTCCGCGCGTCGGCGGAGGTCAACCGCGCGACCGTCGCGGGCATACCGAACTCCGGCAGGCCCGCGTTGGACCGGCTGTAAAAGCTGCGATCGAGCATCTCGATGCCGGCGGTCAGTGGAACGCGTTCCATCGCTGCGAATCTACGCTCGAGCGCCGCGCGCGCCGAGGCCAGCGTAGACTCGCCGAACTGCGGCTTGGACAGTGCCGAACGAAACATCGGCAAGAGCGTCGTAGCGTAGATTTCCTTACGGCCCTCGAGGTAGAAGTGCACGTCGTGGCCGCTGACGCCGTACGCGATCGAACCGCCCGCGTCCGCTACGGCAGCGCGCAGCGGTATCGGCGCGCCGCCATCCAGCGCGACGGGGGTGCGCAGCACGGCCTCGGCCACGAGGGCCGCCACACCGCTCTCCCGCTGCGTCTGGCGGTCCAGACCGGCGGAGATGAAGAACTCGGTCCCCACGAGACCGCTCGTCGGGTCGTCCTGTTCGATGATGGTCGCCGCGCCGTACGAAAAGACGCTCGGCGCCGGTACCAAAGGAGCTGCGGCCGCGCGCCCACTCCACGCGAAAGCGATCATCGCCAGAAGCGCCGCCGCAAGAATCTGTTTCACCGAGCTGCTTCCTGGTTCGCGGGAACGGTCAATTCGACGACCGCCGGGTGCTCGAGGTATTCACGCACGACCTTCGCGACGAACTGCGGGTCCAGCGACTCGACCTCGCGCAGGTAGATCTGCGATTGATCTCCCGGCGCGTAGGGGCCGTCTCCCTCAGCCGTATACCAGCCGAAGTTATCGGCTTGACTCGTAGGCGTCTGCGCGTTGCGCAAAATGCGGTACTCGAAGGCGTTGCGAGCCGCGGCGAACTGCGCCGCCGGCAACGGGTGCCGCAGCGCCGCCACGGCTTCGATCAATCTCGCTCGGACGGCGCCGTAATGCGGTCCCGATACGGTAACGAGCAGCACGCCGGGCGCGTGCAGAGTGATGAACTGGCCGTCTACGAAAATCTCGGAGGGTTGCGTTCCCGCCGTCTTCGCAACGATGCCGTCCTCTTGATTGAAAAGATAATCCGCCACGAAATCGAGCGCCGTCGCCGCGCGCGCATCGCCGATCGGCGGTCCCAGCCAGCCGAAGCCGATGCCCGGAACCGGAGCTGTCTGCAGCAGCGGCTTCACCGCCGTCGCCGGCTGCGAATCGAACGGCGGGTCCATCGGCGGCCCGCTGCGGCCAGCCGCCACCGCCGTTAGGAGCGACGAGTCGACGTTTCCAGCGAGCGTGAGGATCTCATTTTGCGGGCGAAATGCACGTTCGGCAAACGTGCGAACCTGTGCGAGCGGGATATGCGCGAGAGCGGCTACGTCTCCGGGCGTCGCGGGATAGTGCGCCGGTCCGCCGGCAAAGAGTTGCGCGAACAAACTATCGCGTAGCGTGAGATCCGCATCGAAACGCCGCTCCCCGATCGAGAAGGCGGCGTCCAGCACAGCGGCGTTGAGGCCAGCCTGGTCGACCGACGGCGCGGTGTACGCGGCCGTCATTGCGGCGACGACGCGCCGCGCGTCGCCGGCCGGTACGCTGGCAGAAATCTGCACGATATCCGGAAATACGTTGACCGAAAACACGCCGCCCATGCGTTTCACGAGCTTCGATAGCGTCGTGCCGCCGGGTGCGGGAGAGGCGGCCGTGGCGTCGGCCGCAAGCCGCGATATACCGGGCGTGCGGCTATCATAACCGGCGCCCGGAGCCCGAAACCACAGCTCCACCGCCGCATCGCCCACCGTAGGATCGGAGCGTAGGACAAACGCGCCGCCGCCGGGCAAGGCGCCCGAGATCTCTGCGGGTACGGGCGCGCTCCCCGCCGTGGCGGCGGCCGGCGCGAGCGTGGACGCCGCCAGTGCGATGCAAAGGCAGATCGCCGGCGCGACCCGCCACCCGGCCCTCATGCCGGTTCCGGGGAAACGTTCGGCGGCAGGCGCTTGGGCGGCTCGACGCGCTTGCCTTCGTCCACCGGGCCTGCATCCGCAACCGGTGCGGTTCCAGAGCCGGCCCCGGGCTCGTCGCGCTGGTAGGGGCGGCCATCGAGGATCGCTTTGGCTTCGTCGGCGTCGACGGTTTCGTATTC
>JAJXWN010000219.1 GCA_021781595.1 bacterium
GCAAGGGCGCCGGACTTTCGGCCCATGCTGACCACGAGATACCATCGCGCGGTGGTGCGCGCATCTTCCATCAAACTTTCGATGATGTTCGTGCCGACAGACCGAGCGGTTTCGAACCCAAAGGTAGGAGCGTTGTCCGGCAGCGGAAGATCGTTGTCGATCGTCTTTGGAACGGTGGCCACACCGATCCGGCCGCGCGTCAGCTGCGCGATCCTGGTCGCGCCGTAGGTCGTGTCGTCCCCTCCGATCGCTATGACATATGAAATGCCGAGCGCGTCCAGAGCGCCGACGCACCGTTGAAGCGTCGCCGGGTCCTTTGCCGGGTTTGTGCGAGAGGTGCGTAAAATGGAGCCGCCGGTCGTGTGAATCCGGGCGACCGCTTCGATATCGAGCTCGACGACGTGCGAGCTGTCGCCCTTCGAGAGGTGATGATACCCATCGTAGATTCCCAGCACGCGTAGGCCGGAGTTGATTGCTTCGATAGCGGCGGACGCGATGACCCCGTTAATACCGGGAGCCGGGCCTCCGCCAACCAAGATTGCGAGTGTGGCTGGTTTCATGAGCGTTTCTTACGATGCAACGCAAGGCAACTCATTCGGGAACGCGAATGCGCGCCGCATGAACGAAGCCTGCGATGCCGTTCTGTTCGATCTCTTCGGAACGTTGGTGGATAGCGGAGGCGAGGCGGTGACCGGCGCGGCCGAGCTGTTGGCAGCCCTGCCGGCTGGGCGCTGGGCGATCGTCACGTCGGCTCCGCGAGCGCTGGCCGAGGTGCTCCTCGCACGCGCCGCCTTGCCGGCCCCCGCGGTGCTCGTGACCTCGGATGACGTCCGGGCGAACAAACCTGCGCCCGACGGTTATCTGCTGGCCGCACGGCTCTTGGGCGCGCGGCCAGCGACGTGCTTGGTCGTTGAGGACAGTGCGCCGGGCGTCTTATCGGCAACGGCAGCCGGCATGCGCGTCGTCGCCGTTGCTAACGGGCATTCGCGGGCATTCCCGCATGGCGCGACGGTCGTAGATCGGCTCGAGCATCTGCATTTCAGGCTCGGCGCCGGCGAAAAGATCATCTTGTCGTAGTTGTGCCACTTGCCCAGTAGGGGAACCGGGCGGAATGCCCGTTGGCAGGCATGTGGTGCGGACGGTACAATCAAGAACGTCATGCGCGCATCACCACGTTTCAAGGCCATCTTGGCGGCCGTGCTGCTCTGCGGCCCGTCCTACTTTGCCGCTCCGCATGCGTCGGCGGCCATTCCGTTCCGCTTTGGTGCCTACGCCGCCGGACCGCTCGACGGGATCACCGACGTACCGGGCGTCGAGGTAGCGAATCTGACGAAGATCGCAGGCACCAGCGTCCGCACCGGGGCGACGGCGATCCTGCCCGATGCGGATCCATGGGACCATAAAGTGGCCGCTGCGGCTCTCACGTTCAACGGTAACGGCGAGATGACCGGAACGCACTGGATCAACGAATCCGGCTACCTCGAGGAACCGATCGTGCTGACGGATACGCTGGACGTCGGCCTAGCGGACGACGGCGTGGTGAGTTGGGACATCGCGCATCATCCCGAGATGGGGCGTCGCGACGACGTTCCACTCCCGGTCGTCGCCGAGTGCGACGACCAGTTGCTCGACGATATTGCAGGGCGCTACGTTACGCCGAACGATGTCGTGCGGCTTCTCGACTCGGTAAAACCCGGCCAGTTCGCACGCGGCAGCGTCGGTGCCGGCACCGGCATGAAGGCGTTCGGCTTCAAGGCCGGCATCGGTTCGGCGTCGCGCGTGCTGCCGAAAGGGCTCGGAGGTTACACCGTCGGCGTCCTCGTCAACGATAATACCGGCGCGCCGCGGAATCAACTGACCATCGACGGCGTGCGCGTGGGCGAGGGACTCGGAGGAGCGTACCGGATGAAGTTTCCCAAGCGTATTCCGCTGCACGGGCGGATGCGTTCCGGGAGCATCATTATCGTCGTCGCGACGAACGCGCCGGTAGACTCTCGGCAGTTGCGCGCGATCGCATTGCGGGCTGGGCTCGGCATGGGCCGGACGGGCCTTACCTCGGACGTCGGGAGCGGCGATCTCTTCCTCGCGTTCAGCACCGGCTACGTGTACGACCGTACCGGAGATTTTCGCATCGCTCCGCCCCACAATCACGTTACCGAGAATGCAGACGTGCTGGACGCGCTCTACCGGGCAACGGCCGAGGCTACGCAGGCTGCAATTTACGATGCGCTGTTCAACGCAAAGACGATGACCGGCCGGAACGGCGTGACCGTCTATGGTTTACCCGTCGCGCGCGTCATGCGCATGCTTCGCGCTGCACGCGCGCTCCGGTGACCATCCTCGAGACGGACCGCCTTCTCGTCCGTACGTGGATGCCGGGCGATGCGGAGGCGGCCACGCGCATCTACGGCGACGCGCAGGTAATGCGCTTCATACCCGTGGGTGTGATGACGCGTCCGCAGATCGTGGCGATGATTGCGCGGATGAGCGACGAGCACGAACGCAGGGGGTTCGGCTTGTGGCCCGTTACGTGCAAGACGACCGGCAGGCTGATCGGCGAATGCGGCCTACACGTGCTTCCCGAGACGGGCGAAGTCGAGATCGGCTGGCTCTACGAGCGCGCCAGTTGGGGTCGCGGATACGCGACGGAAGCCGCACGAGCGGTGCTGGCGTTTGCTTTCGACGTCGTGCGTCTCGCGCGGGTCGTCGCGCTGATCGATAGCCGTAACCTCGCGTCGATCTCGGTCGCGCATCGGCTCGCGATGCGTTACGAGCGCGACGGGCGCTATTACGATCGAGACCTCGGCGTATACGCGAAGGAGATCGCATGAGCGTAAGACTCGGCGTGGTCGGGCACTTTGGTTTAGCCGTGCAAGACCCGGAAGCGAGCGCGCGATGGTGGAGCAAACATTTCGACGTGGTCGAGATCTTTCGCTTCGAAGACGGCGTCGCCGTCTCGAACGACTCGGTGACGATCGCGCTCTTCCGCGGAGACGCCCAGCCGGGTACGCTCGGGCACATGTCCTTCCACGTAGCAGATACGAGCGCGTTGCGGTCCGCACTTACGGATCTGAAAGCCGGGGGCGTAGAGATCGAGGATCCGGGCGACGAGATCGGACCCGAAGCCCCCGGCTCGCCGCATATCGGGCTCTGGTTTCACGATCCGGACGGCTATCGCTGGGAGCTCTCCGTACAAGACGGCGCGCTAACCGCGTAGCGCTAGGGCTGCCACGGCCGCCGCGCGAAGCGGCGACGGGTGCGCTTCGAATTCGCACAACGCCTTACCGACCGCAGCCTGCATGCGGTTGGTGATAAACCACGGCGGCCGCGGAAGAAGAGAGGCATGACCCGAAACGGCGCTGCGCGGGAACGGCGCGAAGGGCGCGTAGATCACGCTCTTCTGGCTGCGTGAGAAGAGATGCGCGTTGTGCACCACGCCGATACCGCTTCCGACGTCGGCAGCACAGTGACCCGGATAGGCGCCCCACGGTGTTTCGGTGATGAAAAAGCCCACGCCGGTCCAGGCATTCACGGCGACGCAACCATAACGCAAGGTTGCTATTGCGTGGTCGAT
>JAJXWN010000220.1 GCA_021781595.1 bacterium
TCTCGATCGACGTCGTCGTCTTGACGCGGTAGCCTCGCAAGACGCGCCCGAGCTGCTGAAGGTAATACGGATTCATCGACGGATAGCGCCCCGAACCAAGCGAACGGCTCCACGGCACGATCGCTCCGTCGTCGATCGATTTGCTGCGGTCGGGAATCACTTTCCACGGATCGATCTCGATCTTTTCGCCCAGGCCCGTGCAGCCCGGGCACGCTCCGTAGGGCGAATTGAAGGAGAACAGCCGCGGTGCGAGCTCTTCGAACGAGAGCCCGCAATAGACGCAGGCAAACGCCTCGCTAAACGTTACTTCGCGCACGCCGCCGTTGTCCCGCGCGCTGCGAGGAATGGAGTCCTCAACCAGCGCCGTGACGATGCCGCTCGAAAGTTTGAGCGTCGTCTCCACCGAATCGGCCAGGCGCTTGCGAATCTCCGGCTTCATCACCAAGCGATCGACGACGACTTCGATGGTGTGCTTGCGCTTCTTGTCGAGATCGATCTTCTCGCGGAGCTCGCGCGTTACGCCATCGACGCGGACGCGCGAGAAACCCTCTTTGGCGATATCCTCGAACAGTTTCGTGTACTCGCCTTTGCGGCCGCGCACCAGCGGCGCGAGGAGCTGGACGCGCGAGCCCTCCGGAAACTCGGCGATCGCGTCGACGATCTGTTCGCTGCTCTGCGAGCTTATCTCGCGCCCACAGTTGTGGCAATGGGGGATGCCGATGCGCGCGAAGAGCAGGCGAAAGTAATCGTAGACCTCGGTGACGGTCCCGACGGTCGAGCGCGGGTTGCGCGAGGTCGATTTCTGATCGATCGATATCGCCGGAGAGAGTCCCTCGATGTAATCGACGTCGGGCTTCTCCATCTGACCGAGAAACTGACGCGCATAGGAGGAGAGCGACTCAACGTACCGGCGCTGCCCTTCGGCGTAAATCGTATCGAACGCCAGCGACGACTTCCCCGACCCGGAGAGCCCCGTAATGACGATCAACTTGTTGCGCGGAAGAACTAGGTCGACGTTCTTGAGGTTGTGCTCGCGGGCGCCCTTTATGACGATGGACTCGAGAGACATACGCCCTTACAGACCACCGCCCCGGCGGTTATAGATGCAGTATGCTAGGCGCCTGTCGGGGTCTGCACGGCGGTGCCGCGGAGTTTCAGGTACTCACCGACGACGACGAGCGTCGCATAGCTCAGCACGATCTGGGAGATCACGAGCGCGACAACGTGGTTGAGTAGGGGAACGCCGTGGAAGATTCCGCCAACCAAGCCGCCTACGAACGAGATAATAAAGATCAGCACGACGAGGAGCAGCGTCGTAAGGAAGTTCTTCGCCGCGATACGGGTCGACTCGACGATCCCTTCGATCGCGGGCGCGTTGCCGACGATCACCGCTGCCATGGTATAGATGAAAAAGATCACGTAGGCGAGCATAGCGAGCCCGAACGTAACCATCGACAAAATCGCCGCGACCACGCCGATGACGAACAGGAGAACGACGGCTAGGAGCGTTTGGGCGCCGTCGCGCTTAAAGGCCGCCGCGCCGTCGGCGAACGTGGCGGTGCCGCGATCCCAAGCGGCTCCGGCCATGCCAGTCGTGTACGCGATCGTGAGGATAGCCGCCAGCATCGAAACCAAGCCCACGAGCAAGCCGGCCAGAATGGCCGAGAGGTACCCGGCGCCGGTCGCGCCGACGCCGATCAGCGCGGCGCCGCCTAACCCACCTGTGAGCGCGAGGAAGCCGTCGAAAAGCCCGGCTATGACGCCGATCACGAGCCCGGGGACGACGATGGCCCAGTTAGACGAGAGCAGTCGCCAGGAACGAAGGAACGTGCTCTCGAGATCGTTGGCACTCTGCATAAAAACGCACCTCTCGACAAGAGATCGTAGGACCTTAGGAGCTGCCCGAACGCTTATACTGTTATACTGCCCGGTTCGCGGCGGCCGCTCGGACCCCTTGCTCCAGCACCGCTGCAACGCAGGCGATAGATACAACCGTGGCGTCGGGCTGCGGCGCCCCGGCCGGCACTCCGGCTCGGTGGACGTCGACCAAGACCGTATAGAGGCCGGCCTCGCGCGCGCCCCGGATATCGCGGTCGTACCGGTCGCCCACCATAGCACCGGCTGCCGGAGCGCATTCCAGCACGCGGCACGCGTGCGCAAAGAGCGCCGGATCGGGCTTGACCATCCCAACCTCGTCGGCGATGAAGACGGCGTCGAAGAGTTCGCCCATGCGCAGGACGGCGATCTTCTCACGATGCGTTTCGGAGAAGCCGTTGGTAACGAGGCCCAGTTTGACCCCTCGGCCGCGCAGGGAGCACAGCAGGTCGATCGCGCCGGGAAACGGAGTGAGATATTTCTTGCGATACGCCTCGTAATTCGCCGCGCTGCGTTCGGCAAGACCGGCGTCGGCAATCCCCAACTCCGCGAGCGCCGCGCGCCACATCCTCGCACGCGCCAGGCCGATGCGCGTAGCGAGCTGATCGGCGGAGAGCCGCTTCCAAAAGGTTTCGGCTTGCGCTACGTAGGCGGCCTTGAGCGCGCGGGCGTCGATCCCATGCTCGACCGCGACTTCCCGCGCTACCTCCTCGGCCGCGCTTTGGAAAGCCGACGTGTCGTCGTGGAGCGTGTCGTCCAGATCGAAGAGGACCGCCTCTATCTTCCGCATCGATTCCTCAAGAGCGCACCGGTAGGCACTGCTTCGCCGAGCGGCCGCCCTTCTCCATTTCCGCTGCTCGCGAATGGAATCGGGTGCAACAGATGGTAATGCACGAGGCGTGCCCCTAACGATGATGCCCGTATCCGTATCCGTCGTTCTGCGCGACCGCACGCTGCGATTGCTAACCATCGGCCGAGCGCTCCGCAGTTTCAGCCAGGGTTATCTCGGCATCATCGTCCCGCTCTACATGACGATGCTCGGCTATTCGGTCGCGCAGGTCGGCCTCTTCGTTACGGTTTGGGCGGGGGCCGGCGCCCTGCTGACGGTTGCAAGCGGTTTCCTCGGCGACCGGTACGGGCGCAAGCCTCTGCTCGTAACATTCAGTCTGTTCGCGGCCCTCGCCGGGCTCGCGTTCGCGTTCGACGCCCCGCTATGGGTGCTGCTCTTAGCCGGGGCGCTCGGCACCATCGGGCGCGGCGGCGGGCCCGCATCGGGCGGCGCCTTCGGCCCGTACTATCCCGTCGAGCAGGCGCTCATCGCCGAACGCGCGCGCGATGCCGACCGCAACCGCATATTCGGCGCGTTCTCGTTTTTCGGCGCGATAGCGGGCGCCGCCGGCACGCTGGTCACGCACCTTCCGGCAGCGGCGGCGCGATGGCAAGCGGCGCCGCTGCCGGCCGGATACCGCGACGTCTTTCTGCTTACGACCGCACTGGGAATCGCGATGACCGCCGTGGCGCTCGCGCTCGAGGAGCGTCGCGTCTCGCCGCGAGCCGGTGCGGTCGAGCGGCGCTCCCTCGGGCGGCCGACGCTGCGCCTGCTCGGCCAGTTCGCCATTACCAATGCGACGAACGGACTGGCCGTCGGCTTCCTAGGTCCGATGCTCGTTTTATGGTTT
>JAJXWN010000025.1 GCA_021781595.1 bacterium
TGGCTTCGTTTTCTGATGCTGCGTCCGCCAAGCCGGCCCCTCAGAAAATGGCTCCGGTTCCGCCGGCGACACCCGCCGCGGTCACCGAACACACGATCGAGCTCGGCGGGCAAGTGATTCATTACACCGCGAGAGCGGGAACGATCACGCTGCGAAATCAGGCCGATCAACCGACGGCGCGCATCTTCTACGTCGCCTATACCGAAGATGGCAGCGACCTCACCCGGCGGCCCGTCACCTTCCTGTATAACGGCGGTCCGGGAAGTTCGACCATGTGGTTGCACATGGGCGCGTTCGGTCCGGTACACGTCGTAACCGGAGACGGCACCATCACCGGGCCGCCGCCGTACCGCATCGTGACGAATCCAAACTCGCTCTTGAACAAGACCGACCTGGTTTTCATCGATATGCCGGACACCGGCTTCGGCCGCATCGTCGGGGTGGGGAAGCCCAAAGATTTCTTCGGCGTCGATCAGGACGCACGGGCTTTCGCCCAGTTCATTCAGCGCTACATCACGCAGTTCGGCCGCTGGAACTCGCCCAAGTTTATCTTCGGGGAGAGCTACGGCACGACGCGTTCGGCGGCGCTCGCAGCGGTGCTCCAGCAGGATGGCATCGCGCTCAACGGCGTCGTGCTGCAATCCTCGATTCTGAACTTCAATCTCGACTGGAATCAAAATTTCGGATACAAAGCGGCGACCATCGGCGGCGGCGACTGGGGGTTCGTACTCTATCTCCCGACCGAAGCGGCGACGGCGTGGTATCACCACAAAGTCACCTACCGCGGCAGTTTGCAGTCGTTCCTGCAGACCGTGCAGCACTTCGCGATGGGCGAATACCTCGACGCGCTCGCCAAGGGCGATTCCCTGAGCGGCCCCGAGTACAACGACGTCGTTCGCAAGCTGCACGAGTACACCGGGCTCAGCGAGCAGTACGTCAGAGACTCACACCTGCGCATCCAGTACGGCCGCTTCGAAAAGGCGCTGCTGCGCAATCAGGGCAAGATCGTGGGGCGTTTGGATTCACGCTTCGAAACCTACACCCTCGACCCCGAGTCCGCATCGGCGCAATGGGATCCGACCGATTCGGCGATCGACGCTGCTTATACCACGGCGGTCAACCAATACATACGCCAGACGCTGAAATACGATCCAACGATCTCCTACCGCTCGAGCGCCTACGCCAT
Organism: bacterium; assembly: GCA_021781595.1. Taxonomy (GTDB): domain Bacteria; phylum Vulcanimicrobiota; class Vulcanimicrobiia; order Vulcanimicrobiales; family Vulcanimicrobiaceae; genus JAJYFL01. Next base: position 1,187 of record JAJXWN010000025.1, read on the forward strand.
CATCCACAAGAGCGGCGGATGGGACTGGAAGCACGACGGGCAGACGACGACCAACGTAGCTGTGGACTTGGCGGAGACGATGGTCGTCAATCCGCACCTGCAGGTCTTTTCGGCGAACGGCTACTACGACTTCGCGACACCCTATCTCGCGACCGTCTACACGCTCTCGCATCTCAATCTGCCGCCCGTGCTGCAAAAGCACATCACGTATGGATTCTATAAATCCGGGCACATGATCTACCTGAACCCGGCGTCGCTCGTGCAATACAGATCGGATCTCGACCGCTGGTACGATATGGTCCTTAGCGGCCGCTAACGAGAGCGTACCGAGCGTTCGAGCGACGCGAGTGCGTTGAGCGTCCGCCGCATCGTCGCCTGGACCTTCGCATAGGCCGCGTAGTCGTTGGGCGTGGGGGCGCCGGCGCCCCCTTCGACGATGCTCTCGAGGTAGCCCAGCATGCCGCTGAGATAGCGCAGGCTCGAGAAATCGTGCGATGCGACGCCCACGGAGTTATCCGGATTCGCGGGCGGTGCGACGCCGGCGATCGCGACGAGCCGCGCTCTAAGCGCAGCGTTGTGCGCGACCTTCGAGCGCAGTTTGGCTGCCGCGGTCCGGGCGCGCGTGACGCGCTCGAGTGCGGTGTCGATGCGTTGCGCGAACTCGAACTGCGAGCGTAGTGCCGCGTCGGTCGCCGGAAAGAGCGGATCGCGCCGCACGATCAGAGGCTGCACCAAGCGCCGCCCGTCGACCGTCATCGTTACGGTGTAGCGCCCGGGCGGAGCCAAAACGCCGCTGTCGGTGCCATAGTGGAGATTCCAAACGAAGCGGTGCTCACCGGGGGCCGCCGAGGGCGGATAGGCGGTATGCAGCCAGTGCGCCGGGATGTCGTAGTCCTTCGGATTGGGAACGACCGGCTTCTGCGCACTCGACCAGCTTCGGACGAGGTGCCCCGAAGCGTCGTCGATCGTCAGCACGAGCGGCGTGCGCGCGTGGTTAACGTAGTAATCGAGGATCGCGCCGTCCGGCGGGTTCTTCGCCTGCGGCTCCTCGGGCGGCAACGGGGTTCCTTGGTCGGAGCCCGGCGGGATCAGATAGGCCGCGACCGGTTTGAAGAGATAGGCATCGCTGCGTGCGACGGCCGCATCGAGTTGGCGCAGCGGCGAAGCGTCGTCGAGGATCCACAGCGCGCGCCCGTGCGTCGCGACGACGATGTCGTGGTCGCGGAACGCGATGTCGCGCACCGACGCGACGGGCAGGTTGAGTTGCAGCGGTTGCCAGCGGTCGCCGTCGTCGAACGAGACGTAGACGCCTCTCTCCGTGCCGGCGTAGAGCAAGCCGCGGTGCTCGGGGTCTTCGCGCACCACGTTGACGAACGATCCGTTGGGGATTCCGCCGGTGACGAGCTTCCAATGGCGGCCGCCGTCATGCGTGCGGTAGATGTACGGCCGGTCGTCGTTTAGCCGATGCCGGTCGACCGCAGCGTACGCGCTGTTTGCGTCGAACGGCGAAGCATCGATGATGCCGACTTTGCTCCACGGCGTCAGCTGCCGCGGCGTGACGTTCTGCCAGTGCTTTCCGCCGTCGCGGGTGATCCAGACGAGTCCGTCGTCGGTGCCGGCCCAAATCTCGTGAGGGCGTACCGGCGACGGCGCCAGCGCATAGATCACGCCCCGGCGTTTGAGGCCGGTGTTGTCGGCGACGGTCGCCGGATCCAGGGTTCGCGGCACGGTGTTGGTGCGGCGCGTGAGGTCGGGGCTGATGAGGCTCCAGCGCTTGCCGCCGTCGGCCGTGCGGAAGATTCGTTGATCCGCGAAATAGAGCACGTGCGGATCGGTAGGTGAGAAGACCAGCGGCATCGTCCAATCGCTGCGCCAGACGATGCCGGGATAGTCGATCGTCGGGTCGACGTTGCGCTCCCATCCGGTCTTGACGTTTTCGACGGTGACGTCGGCGCCGACGTTTCCGAGCCCGTCGCCGTAGACCAGGTGCGGGTGCAGCGGGTCGGGTGCGAGATAGCCGTCTTCACCGCCGACGTCGATAGGGCTCCAGTCGCGGTTGCCGATACCGGCGTGGGGACTGCGGCTCGGGACCATCGCCGCGCCGGAGTCTTGCTGCGAGCCGTAGACCCAGAACGGGAAGCGGTTGTCGGTAGCGATGTGATAGAACTGTCCCGTCGGCTGGTTGTACCACGAACTCCACGTCTTCGCGTCGTCGAGCGAGATCACGACCCCCTGGTCTCCCCCGAGAATCATGTGGCTGGGCTTCGACGGGTCGATCCACAGCGTGTGGTAATCGTCGCCGCCCGGCGCACCTTTTATCGCGACGAAGGTCGCGCCGCCGTCGGTCGAGCGATAGGTCGACGTATCCATGACGTAGACTTCATTCGGGTTCTTCGGATCGGCGGTGATGCCGCCGAAGTACCAGCCGCGTTTCCACACGCGGCTCTCTCCGTCGGTTCGTTTCCAGGTCGTGCCGCCGTCGTCGGAGCGATAGATGCCGCCCGTTGCGGGATCGTTGGTATCGACGACCGCGTAGATGCGGCGCGTGTCGGCCGGCGAGATCGAAATCCCGATGCGGCCGGCCTTGGCCGGGAATCCGTGACCGGCAACGCGCGCCCACGTCTTGCCGCCGTCGGTCGTTTTGTAGAGCCCGCTTCCGGGGCCGCTGCTCGGTGGATAGACGTTCCAGGGTGGGCGCCGCGTCTGCCAGAGGGCCGCAAATACGACGTTCGGGTCGCTCGGATCCATCGAGAGGTCGATCGCTCCGGTATCGGCATTCTCGTAGAGCACCTTCGCCCACGTCTTGCCGCCATCGGTGGACTTGAAGACGCCGCGCTGTGCGTTGGGCGCATATTGATTGCCTAGCGCGGCGACGTAGAGCGTGTTCGCATCCTGCGGATCGACGGCGATCGCGCCGATCTGCCGCGTCTCGCGTAGCCCGATGCGTGCCCAGGTCTTGCCGGCGTCGGTCGATTTGTACATGCCGTCGCCGGCCTGGATATCCGAACGCATATCGGCTTCGCCCGACCCGGCGTAGACGACGCTCGGGGAGCTCGGCGCTACGGCGATCGCGCCGATCGAGGCGACCGGCTCTCTATCGAAGACGGGTCTCCACGTGCGGCCCGCATTGCCGGTCTTCCACACGCCCCCGCCGACGGCGCCGAAATAGAAGGTGTTGGGGTGGCCGGGGACGCCGGTAACCGCCAGCGCGCGCCCGCCTCGGAACGGCCCGATCAGACGCCAGTGCAGCCCAGCGAACAGGTTGGGGCGAAAGCCCGCTGCCGCCGAGGCGGGGGAGGCGGCGCTCACGGTCAGCGGACCGCACAACGCCAGCAAGAAAGCAAATGAAAACAAGCGTCGCATATCTGTGGGGTTCCGCATCGTTGCGGTAACGCCTACGGCGAGGCGTTTCATAGGCTCGTCTTTATCGCGGCGCCGTGCCGAATGCGATGACCGCTCCAACGACGCTGAAGGCGAAGATGCACAAGAAGATCCAGATTCCCGCGCGCAGCAACGCCTGACGGCGCTGGCGCGCGGAGCGGGTCTGGTAGACGACTTTAGGTCTTTTCATGAGGTCTGTGCCTGGCGTTCCGCAGGGCCGGTCCAGAGTCTTTCCAAGTTGTAGAACGCTCGCATCTCCGGGGTGAAGACGTGGACGACCACGCTGCCCAGATCGAGCAAGATCCAATTCCCGTCCGCGTAACCCTCGGTACGAGCCACGCGCAAGCCCGCCTCGCGGGTCTTTTCGGCGACGGCGTCGGCGATCGAGCGCGTTTGGATCTTCGAGCGCCCGGTGACGATCACGAACGTATCGGCGATGATCGTCTTGCCGGCGATATCGATCTCTATGAGATCTTCGCCCTTCTTGTCGAGCGCGGCGTCGCGCACGATCGTCACGATGTCAGGCAGTGCGTACCTCCAAATCACCGGCCGGGAGAGCGAACGCGGCGGCGGCCGCCGTCGTCTCGGGCGAGGCCGGGATCCCGCGCTCTTTCAAGTGCCGCATGGTTGAGAACAGCGTTGCGCGCATCGCCGCCGCAAGGTCTCGTTCGGCCAGGCACGCCAGCTCCGCACGTTGCGGGAAGTTGCGGCCCGGCTCGAGGCCGTCGGCGAGGTAGAGGATGCAGTCGAGCGCCGACATCGATCCGGCGCCGACGGTGTGCTTGGCGATCGCCGAGAGCACGGCGGGATCGGTCACGCCGAAGCGCTCGCGAGCCAGCTCCGCGCTCAGACGCGCGTGCAGCAGGATGGGGTTGCGCCGCTCGAATGCGTCGACCGGCATGTTACGGAGCGCGCACTCGTCGAGCAGCCGCCGCGCGGGGTAGAGCCGTGCGAGATCGTGCAGCATGCCGGCCGATCGCGCGGCGCGCACATCCTCGCCGTGCGCCCGTGCGAGGTTCTCCGCTAAGCGAGCGACGCGCACGCAGTGTTCGTAGCGGTGCCGCTGGCCGAGGTGCTCTCGGACGCCTTTGGAGAGATCCGTGAAATTCAAGAGGCCGGCGTTCGAGAAAGAGCCGCCGCGCGTAACGCGCGTAGACGATTGCGGTAGATTTCGCTGCGCAGATTTCCGGCCCACATCACGAGCGCGCTTTCGTTGTTGTCGCTGTAGTAGCCCTTGCGCGTCGATACGGTCGTGAAACCGTACTTGCGGTATAGGGTCTGCGCGACGGCATTGCTTTCGCGCACCTCGAGCGTCATCCACGCAGCGCCGCGGGCGACGGCGTCCTCGAGGAGGTGCAGCAAAACCGCCTCGCCGTAGCCGCGGCCGCGCTCTTCCGATGCCACCGCTATCGTCGTCACGTGCGAATCTTCCAGGATGACCCAGATGCCGCCGTACGCGACTATGCGGCCGCCCGCGCGGCCGACGAAATAATGCGCAAGCGAGTTGTCGCGCAGCTCGTTGTAAAACGCGTTGGAGGGCCAGGTCGTGCTGAACGACTGCGCTTCGATGCGCATGACGGGCTGGATATCGGCCTCCAGCATCGGCTCGATCGCGAGCGGCGACGGCCGGCCGGCCGCCTGGGGATCGAGTTCGGCTTTCACGGGGAGTCAGGCACGCTCATAGATTCTTGGGGACGTGGGCGGCCGGCCGTTCGCCGTAGTCGGCGTGTATCTCGTGCAAGCTTCGCGCAGGCTCGCGCCCGGCGGCCACGATGGCTACCGCCAAGGCGGCGGGGTGTAGCGTGCGATCGATGCTCTCCACGTGCATACCGCGTTCGCCAAGCGCCGCAAGCACGTCCTCCGCGGCGCCGACGACCCGCAGGAAACGGCCGGCGACCGCCGGGCAGAGCGCGTCCAGAACGTCGCGGAGAGAGCCCGAAGCCCGCCGGCTGGAGCCGCCCTCGCGCAAGCGTGCCGAGATCACCCCCGGGCGCCCGGCGACGACGGCCATCATGGGAGTCTCGAGCGGCAGACCCGCCTCCAGGGCGTCGAACGACGAGACGCCGGCCAGCGGTTTGCGCCACGCCTGCGCGAGCGACTTCGCGTAGGTGATGGCGATCCGCAGGCCCGTGAACCCGCCCGGCCCGACGCCCACCGCCAGGCGATCGATCGCCGCGGGCGCGTAGCCCGCCTTGGAGAGCGTTGAGGCGACGGCATCGAGCCCCATCTCCAGGGCCACGCTGCCGGGCAGGCTCTGCGCGGCAAGCGTCTCCGCATCGCGTATAACGGCGCAGGAGAAGCCGCCGAGCGCTCCGTCGAGGGCGAGGACGATCATACCGCCCGCTCTGAAAGCTCGGTCCCCGGCGGAGGGCGCACGATGACGCGGCGCGGGCCATTCCCCGAGCCCTCGATCTCGATCTCATAACGGCGCGGCGGCAGGAAGCCGGGTGCGTTGCGCCACCACTCGACCAGCACGATCGACGAACCGTCGAAGACCTCCTCGAGCCCAAGCTCCACCAGTTCGGCCGGATCACCGATGCGAAAGAGGTCGAGGTGATCGATGAGGGGCGCCTCCGGGCAGGAAGCGGCGTCCGGGGCCGTATAGCGGTGCCGGAACGTGAAGGTCGGGCTGCTCGTGGGGTCGTGGCCGAGCAACGCCTGGACCGCCGCCTTTACGAAGGTCGTCTTTCCGGCGCCCAGCGGCCCCGCGAGCCCGACCGCGTCGCCTGCTCGCAGCCCGCGGGCAAATTCGGCGGCGAAAGACCGCATCTCGTCCTCGCTGTGAAATGTTCGTTCCATGCTTTTGGCGAACGCTCGTCTCCGTGGGAATCTCTCCGGACAGCATCTTATCACGAAGGAGCCGTCTATCCTGACTGATCTCGACGCGCGGGCCGATTCCTTCCTGGAAGAGCAGCGGGCCGCGGCGGCGGCCGCGCGCGAGCGCCTGGCCGCCGGGCTGGAAGCGTTACGGAGCCTAACCGATACCGGCTCCGAAGACTCTTAGCGATCTCGTCACCCACCCGCAGCCTTGTAGAGCGGAGCGTCTTTTTACCACGTGAACAACGACATTATTTCGCAGATCAACGTCGAGGACGAAATGCGGGAGAGTTATCTCTCGTATGCGATGTCCGTCATCGCGTCGCGCGCCCTTCCGGATGTTCGCGACGGCCTCAAGCCCGTCCAGCGGCGCATTCTCTTTGCGATGCGTGAGATGGGCATGGAGCCGACCAAGCAGCACCGCAAGTGCGCCGGTATCATCGGCGAGGTCCTCAAGTCGTACCACCCGCACGGCGACGCTTCCGTCTACGATGCGCTCGTTCGCATGGCGCAGGATTTCACGCTGCGCTATCCGCTGATCGACGGGCACGGCAACTTCGGCTCGATCGATCCCGATCCGCCGGCCGCCTACCGTTACACCGAGGCGCGTCTCGCGCGGCCCTCACTCGACGTTCTGGCCGACATCGATAAAGAGACCGTGGCGTTCGTTCCGAACTTCGATAATCAAGGTACCGAGCCGACCGTGCTGCCGGGGAGGCTGCCGCAGTTGCTGCTCAACGGAAGCAGCGGCATCGCCGTCGGTATGGCGACCAACATCCCGCCGCACAATCTCGGCGAGATTGCCGATGCGATCGTCGCGCTGATCGACGACTCGGCGATCGGCGACGACGCACTCTGCGATATCGTGAAGGGTCCGGACTTTCCGACCGGCGGCATCATCATGGGGGAAGCCGCGATCCGCCAAGCATACAAGACCGGGCGCGGGTCGATCGCCATCCGCGGTACGGCGGAGATCGTCGAAGAACGCGGCAAGAACAAGATCGTCATCACCGAGATCCCGTACCAGGTTTACAAGAGCCGCATCGTGGAGGCGATCGCCGAGGCCCACGCCGAGAAGCGGATTCAAGGAATCTCGGCGCTGCATGACGAGTCCAACCGCAAGGGTATGCGCGTGGTCGTCGAGCTGCAGCGCACCGCGACGCCCAAAGTCGTGCTCAATCAGCTCTACAAGCACACGCCGCTCCAATCGAGCTTCGGCTTCAACATGCTGGCGCTGGTACCGGCCGGCGCTCCGCGAGCGGACGGCTCGACGCCGCTGGAACCGCAGGTGCTCTCGCTGAAGCAGCTGCTCGAACATTACGTCGCGCATCGTAAGGACGTCATCACCAAGCGGACGCGCTACGATCTGCGCAAAGCCGAGGAACGCGCGCACGTCCTCGAAGGCTACCGCATCGCGCTCGACAACATCGACGAGGTCATCGCAATCGTGCGCGGCAGCCAGACGACCGACGAGGCGCGCCAGAGCCTCGTCGCGCGCTTCGGGCTTTCGGATATACAGGCCAACGCGATCGTCGATATGCGCCTGCGATCGCTGGTCGGGCTGGAGCGGCGGAAGATCGAGGAGGAGTACGCGGAGCTCATCAAACTGATCGCCGAGCTGCAGGATATTCTCGGGAGCGACCGGCGCATCGCCGGGATCGTGCGAATCGAGGCGCTGGACATGAAGAAACGCTTCGGCGACGAGCGCCGTACGGCGATCGTGCCGGCCGAAGACGAGTTCTCCGTCGAAGCGCTGATTCCGGACACCGAGGTCGTGGTTACGTATACGGTCGGTGGTTACATCAAGCGCGTTTCGACGGACACGTTCAAGACGCAAAACCGCGGCGGCCGCGGCGTGATCGGCATCAGCAATCTCAAACGTGAAGACGTCGTGCGAAATTTCTTTACGACCAGCACGCACGATCACGTGCTGTTCTTTACGAACAAGGGCCGCATCTATCGCTTGCGGGGCTACGAGATCCCCGATACGACACGGCAAGCGCGCGGCACGGCGCTCGTAAATCTGTTGACGCTGCCCCCGGGCGAGCAAGTCTCGGCAGTCTTCCCGATCGACGAGTTTCAAGGTGAGAAATATCTCGTCATGGTTACCAAGAACGGCGTCATCAAGAAATCGAAGCTCGAGGAGTTCGCCAACGTGCGCCGCAACGGCCTCAACGCCATCAACCTCGACGAGGGAGACGAGCTGCTCGCGGTCGATCTCTCGGACGGATCGCGCGATATCATCCTCGGGTCGACCGTCGGGATGGCCGTGCACTTCAACGAGAAGGACGTCCGTCCCATGGGCCGCAACGCGCGCGGCGTCAAGGCGATGTCGCTGGATCGCGGAGACTCCGTCGTCGCGATGGACGTCGTCGAAGAAGATCGCAAGGAGGTCTTGCTGGTCACCTCCAGGGCCTTCGGCAAGCGGACCGCGATCGACGAGTACCGCCACACGTCGCGTGGCGGCAAGGGAGTCAAGGCATTCGCTAAGGAGCGCGAGGACATCGGCCATGTGGTCGACCAAATAATGGTGGCGCGCGACGACGAGATTCTCATGATCACCTCCGCCAATCAGGTGATCCGCCTGAAGGTCGGGGATATTCGCAAAGCGGGCCGCTCTACCAAGGGGGTTCGCTTGCAGCGGTTGGGCGACGGCGACGAGGTGATCGCCATAACCAATATGGGTAAGCAGGCCGAGCAGATCACCGGCATTACCGGGGAGCCGCAGCAGCCGGAGATCTAGCAGGTTGCGGAAAAACCCGCGGTGCTCGAGACGGCGGCGGGGGTTTTGCGCAACCTGCTGTGCGCAACTCATGGCCCGGTAGCGAGTGTTACATACGACTGGAGGATCGAACGAAAAATCATGAGTGCAGTAGCAGACGTTTCGCAAGCCACTTTTCAGCAGGAAGTCCTGGGGAACGAGCAGCCCGTGCTGGTCGATTTCTGGGCGCCGTGGTGCGGTCCGTGTAAGATGCTCTCGCCGATCGTAGAGAAAGTCGCCGCTTCTCATGCGGGCAAGGCGAAGTTCATGAAACTCAATACCGATGAAAACCCGAGCTTGGCCGGGCAGTACCAGGTTTCGGGCATACCGTGTTTGATTCTCTTCAAGGGCGGCCAGGCCGTCGATCGCATCGTGGGATACGTCCCCGAACAGGCGATCGCGTCGATGTTGAGCAGACACTTGAACCCCGCTTGAACAGGCGGGAGTCGCTCGCGGCGATCCCGGCGGTGCACCGGTTCCTCGACGAGCCTGCCGTGCGCCGCTACGAGTTCGCGCTCGGCCGCGAAAACGTCAAGCGCGCGATCGCCGGCGAGCTCGATGACGCGCGAAGCCGCGTTCCTCTTCCGGAGTACGAGGCGCTGCTGGCGGCCGTAATCGATCGGCTGGAGCGCGAGCGCACCGAGACGCTGCTCGAAACCATCAACGCGACCGGGGTACTGCTCCATACCAACCTCGGGCGCGCGCCGCTCGCGCCGCCGGCGCTCGAAGCGGTTCGCCGGATCGGAGGCGGCTACTCCAATCTAGAGTTCGATCTGCAGGCCGGCGCCCGCGGTTCGCGCTACGCACGGGTGACGGCGCTGCTGACGGCGATCACCGGCGCGCAGGACGCTCTCGTCGTCAATAATTGCGCGGCGGCCGTGTTCTTGATCCTCGACACGCTCGCAAAGGGGCGCGAGGCGATCGTCGCGCGCAATCAGCTCATCGAGATCGGCGGCGGCTTTCGCTTACCGGACGTACTCGAACGCAGCGGCGCCCGCCTGGTCGAAGTCGGCGCGACCAACAAAGTCTACCTGCGCGATTACGAGCGCGCGCTGACGCCGAACACCGCGCTGCTCCTGCGCTCGCATGCCTCGAATTACCGGATCTCCGGTTTCACGCACGACGTGCCGCCCGAGGAACTCGCAGCGCTCGGCAAGCGCGTGGGCGTGCCGGTCGCCGAAGACCTCGGTAGCGGCGCGCTCGTCGATCTGGCCGCGTACGGTTTGCCGCACGAACGCACCGTGCAGGATGCCGTGCGCGACGGCATCGACGCGGTCGCGTTTTCCGGCGACAAGCTCTTGGGCGGGCCGCAGGCCGGCATCGTCGTCGGCACCGCGCCGCTGATCGCGCGTTTGCGCGACAATCCGCTCTTGCGTGCCTTGCGCGTCGACAAGTCGACGATCGCAGCTTTGGGGGCGACGCTACGGCTCCATCTCTCCGCGGAGGGCCTCGAAGCCATCCCGCTCTATCGCATGCTCGGCGCACCGCAGCGGGAGCTTCGGTCGCGCGCGCAGCGCTACGTGGACGAGCTGCCGGCCGTACTCGGCGCTTGCGTGATCGAGAGCAGCGCACGCGTCGGCGGCGGTTGCCTGCCGGAGACCGAGATCGCCTCGACTGCGGTCTCGCTGCGCCCACCCGTCGGAGCCGATGCGTTCGCGGCGAGACTGCGCCGAGGAGAACCCGCTCTCGTGGGGCGCGTCGAGAACGGCGCCTTGCTCTTCGACCTGCGAACGGTCGCCCCGGAACAGGACGCCGCCGTGCTTACGGCGCTGCAGGCTGCGATCCGGTAGCGATGCACATCGTCGGGACTGCGGGCCACGTCGACCACGGGAAATCGTCGCTCGTCGCCGCGCTGACCGGCACCAATCCCGATCGCTGGCTCGAAGAACGCCTACGCGGCATGACGCTCGACCTGGGATTCGCGCACCTGCGCTTCGACGACGGTACCGAAGCCGGGATCGTCGACGTTCCGGGGCACGAGCGCTTCCTGCACAATATGCTCGCGGGTGCCGCCGGCATGGATCTCTTGCTGCTGGCGGTCGCGGCAGACGAAGGCGCGATGCCGCAGACGCTCGAGCACCTGCAGATCCTGCGTTTCCTCAATGTGCGGCGAACGCTCGTCGTCCTCACCAAGTCCGATCTACTGGATGGTGAAGCCCTGGATTTCGCGGCGGAGAACGTGACCGAATCGCTGCGCGGCACGATCGCCGCCGGCGCTCCGCTGATCGCCGTCTCGACCGTGACCGGCAACGGTATGGACGCGTTGCGCGCGATGATTCATAGCGAGTTGCGTTCGCTCCCGGCGCGCAACGCCGTCGCGCCGGCCTATCTGCCCATCGATCGCGTCTTCGCGCTACCGGGCCACGGGACGATCGTCACGGGGACGCTGCTGCAGGGTTCGATCGCCGTCGGCGACCGGGTGAAGCTCGAGCCGAGCGGAAAGATCGTGCGCGTACGCAGTTTACAGACGTTCGGCCGGCGAGCCGAGCGCGCGAACGGCGGTTCGCGCGTCGCGGCCAACCTGCCGGGCGTCGAGGTGCACGAGATCGCTCGCGGCGAGGTGCTCGGCAGCCCGCAATTCGATGCCGCGGATGCTTTCGACGTTCGTTTCGAAGCATTGCCGCAGGGCCTGCCGATCCTGCGCCGGCGCAACCACGTGCGCGCGTACATAGGCTCCGCCGAGATTCTCGGAACGCTGCTGTTCGAGGAGCCGCCTGCGGACGAAACCCCGGTGCCCGGGCGGCTCTTCCTGCGCGGCAAGACGGTCGCCTATCCCGGTACGGCGTTCGTCGTGCGCCGCATCTCGCCCAAGACGCTGCTTGGCGGCGGGCGCGTCGAAGGAGCCTCCGGCGCGGTCGTGGCTGCCTACGAGCCGGTCGGCACGCAGGATGCCGCCGTACTGGGCGTGCTGCGCGCGCACGGTCTCGAGGCCCTTGAGGCCACTGCGATCGCGCGCGAAGCGAACCTGCGTGAAGATGCGGTCGGCGCTGCGCTCGGCGCGCTGCTCGAACGCGGCGACGCCCTGCGCGTGCAGCGGCCGGTCGCGTTCGTCGAGATGCGGGCCGCGCAAGCGTTCTTGGACCGCGTGCTGGCGCACCTGGGCGAGCGCCACGAACGCGAACCGTGGTCCATGGGCATGACGACGCTCGCGCTCTCGCGGGCTCTCGCGATGCCCGAAACGCTCCTCGTCCGCCTATTGGCGGCGTTCGCGGACGATGGGCGGATTGCCAATCGCGCGGGCTATTATTGCAGAAGCGAGCATACGCCCAAACTCGCACCCGCGCAGAGAGCGCTCTTCGATGCGGCCGTTCCGGTCGATCCGGCGGCGCCCTTCGCTCCGGCGTCGCTAGCCGACGTCGTTGCACGCGTCAAGCAGTCGCGCGTCGAGGGTATCGGGGCGGCGTTCGAAACCCTTGTTGCCAAGGGCGCGCTCGTGAAAGTCGGAGAGTGCCTCTATCGAGGCACGCAGATCGCCGAGATCCACGCGAAGGTCGAAACGTTCATCCGCGCCGAAAAGCAGATGACGATGGCTCAGTTTCGCGATTTGTTAGGTACCTCGCGCAAGTTCGCCGTTCCGTTGCTCGAGTGGTGCGATTCTCACGGCATCACGGTGCGCAGCGGCGACGTGCGCGTCTTGCGCGCGCGCAGGCAGAAGACGCCGTGATCGACGTCGCCGCGCTGCCCAAGGCCGAACTCCACCTCCATATCGAAGGCACGCTCGAACCCGAGAGCATCTTCGAGATGGCGGAGCGCAACGGCGTACGCCTGGCCTACCCGAGCGTCGGCGCGCTGCGCGCCGAGTACGCGTTCTCCGATCTCCAGTCGTTCTTGAACCTCTATTACGCGGGCGTTACCGTCCTGCGCACCGAGCGCGATTTCCACGATATGGCGGTGGCGTATCTGCGGCGAGCCGGCGCGCAAAACGTCAAACATGCGGAGATATTCTTCGATCCGCAGTCGCACACGAGCCGCGGTGTCCCGTTCGAAACGGTGGTCGAAGGTCTGTGGTCAGCGCTACGCGAGAGCGAATCCCGCTTCGGCATGACGACGAAGCTGATCATGTGCTTCCTGCGCGATCTCTCCGCGGCGTCGGCGATGGAGACGCTGGAGCGCGCGCTGCCCTATCGCGACCGGATCGTTGCCGTGGGGTTGGATTCGGCCGAACGGCAGAATCCACCGTCGAAGTTCGAACTCGTCTTCGATCGCGCGCGAGCCGAAGGGTTCCTCGCGGTCGCTCACGCGGGTGAAGAGGGCCCGCCGGCATACGTGTGGGAGGCGCTCGATATTTTGAAGGTCTCGCGCGTCGACCATGGGATCCGCTCCCTCGAAGACGCGCGGCTGGTCGATCGCCTGCGCCGCATGAAGATGCCGCTGACGGTTTGCCCGCTTTCGAACGTGCGGCTCCACGTCGTGGAGGGGCTCGCGCACCACCCTCTCAAGGCGATGCTCGATCTCGGTCTGCTCGCAACCGTAAACTCGGACGATCCGGCCTATTTCGGAGGTTACGTCAACGAGAATTACGCGGAGTCCGCGCGCGCGCTGGCGCTCTCCGACGACGACGTCGTCACGCTCGCAAAGAACGGCTTTCACGCGTCGTTCTTGGACGACGCCGCGAAACGGCGGCATCTCGCCGCCATCGACGCGGTCCGCGCTTTGAGAGTGCAACCACTGGCCCCGGCGCCGCCGTTATGAGATGCGAGCCATGAACGCAGACCGCATGACCGAGCGCGTGCAGGACGCGCTCAACGCCGCTTACACGCGCGCCCTCAGCGAGCACAACGCGCAGACGACCCCCGAGCACATGCTCGCCGCCCTTATCGACCAAGACCAAGGGATCGCTCGCGACGTGCTCGCGCAGGCCGGCGCCGACGTTCGGACGCTCTCGCGCCGCACCGACCAGGCGATCGGCGCCCTGCCGCGCCTGACCGGCTCGAACGCCGACAGCGCGCAGGTGACCGTCGCTCCCGAGCTAACGCGCCTTATGACGCAAGCCGAGAGCGATGCGAAGTCGCTGCAAGACGACTTTATCTCGGTCGAACACGTATTGCTCGCGATGTTGCAGTCGGGCGGAGCGGCCGGCCGCGTCTTGCGCGATGCGGGCCTCACGCGCGACAAGTTGCTCGCCGCGCTGCGCGACGTGCGCGGCAACCAGCGGGTCACCACGCAGAACCCCGAAGGCACCTATAAGAGCCTGGAACGCTACGGCCGCGATCTGACGCGCGAAGCCGAGCGCGGCAAGCTCGATCCGGTGATCGGCCGCGACGACGAGGTTCGCCGCGTTATCCAAGTACTCTCGCGGCGCACGAAAAACAACCCCGTGCTCATCGGCGAGCCGGGCGTCGGCAAGACCGCCATCGTCGAGGGACTGGCGCAGCGCATCGTGCGCGGGGACGTGCCGGAAGGTCTGAAGGAGAAGCGCATCGTTTCGCTCGATATGGGCGCGCTCATCGCCGGAGCGAAGTACCGCGGCGAGTTCGAGGAACGGCTCAAGGCGGTTCTCAAAGACGTGCAGAGTTCCGAGGGGCAGATCGTGCTGTTCGTCGACGAACTGCACACGGTAGTGGGTGCGGGTAAGACCGAAGGCTCGATGGACGCCGGCAATCTGCTGAAACCGATGCTCGCGCGCGGCGAGCTCCACATGATCGGCGCGACCACGCTTGGCGAGTACCGCAAGTACGTGGAGAGGGACGCGGCACTGGAGCGGCGGTTCCAGCCGGTGTTGGTCGACCAGCCGAGCGTCGAAGACACGATCTCGATCTTACGCGGCCTCAAGGAGAAGTACGAGGCGCACCACGGCGTGCGCATCAAAGACTCGGCGCTGGTTGCCGCGGCGACGCTCTCCAATCGTTACATCAGCGACCGTTTCTTGCCCGACAAGGCGATCGACTTGGTCGACGAATCGGCCGCCAAGCTGCGGACCGAGATCGATTCGATGCCGCAGGAGCTCGACGAACTGACCCGCCGCATCATGCAGCTCGAGATCGAGCGCGAGGCGTTGCGTAAGGAGAGCGATGCGGAGAGCTCCCGGCGCCTCGAGAAGATCGAGGGCGAGGTCGCATCCCTCAAAGTCGATCGAGACCGCCTGCAGGGGCAATGGGCGGCCGAGAAGGGCGCGGCCGTCGACCTGCGCGCGCTGCGCGAGAAAATCGAAGCGACCAAGGTGCAGATCGAGCAGGCCGAGCGCCAGTACGATCTCAACCGCGTTGCCGAGCTGCGTTACGGCACGCTTGCGGGCCTAGAGAAGCAGCTGCGGGCCGAAGAGCTGCACTTGACCTCCAGCGACGGTTCGAAGCGTCTCTCGAAAGAAGAGGTCGACGAGCAGGATATCGCCGAGGTCATCAGCCGTTGGACGGGTATCCCCGTTACCAAATTGCTCGAAGGCGAGGCGATCAAGTTGCTGCACCTCGCCGGCGAGCTGCACCGGCGCGTCGTCGGGCAAGACGAGGCGGTCGATGCGGTTGCCGAAGCCGTGGTGC
>JAJXWN010000026.1 GCA_021781595.1 bacterium
TGAAAAAGGCCCGTCCTCCGGCGGGCTCAGGATGACAGAGGGCGGGCGACCCGCGTTCTTGCACGACCGGCAGCTAGGCGTGATAGAATGCCGACGGAGTGCGAGAGATGGCGATGCTATTGGACGATCGACCCGAGACCGAATATCTCGACGGCCGGCGCTATCCCAAGGTGAGCCCCAAACGGGTACACGCGTGCGTGCAGTTCGCGCTTGCCACGGCGATCGATCGCTGCGCGCGGCGGCGCGGTTTGGTCGGAACGGAGTGGCGCTTCAGACTGGGGGCGGTCGACGGCACGAACACGTCGTTCGTTCCGGATGTGGCGTACGTTTCGTACGATCGTTTGCGCCCGCTAAGCGACGAGGAGGCCGACGAGCCGCCGTTTGCGCCGGATATCGCCGCCGAGGTGCGCTCGCCCTCGCAACGGCTAGATCTGCTCGCCAGGAAGATCGCGCGGTATCTGGCGACGGGCGCGACGATCGTGCTCGACGTTGATCCGATGAAACGCACGATCACGGCGCAAACAGTCCGCGAAAGGCGAACCTACGAAGCGGACGCGCGCTTCGCGCATCCGGCTCTCCCGTGGCTCGATTTCGAAGTGGCGGAGCTGTTCGCGGATATCGAAATCCCGCGCTAGGAATCTATCGCCGTTGAGCCGTTTCCGGAAAAGGCTCAACAGCGATAGATTCCTAGACTTGGACGACCTCGCGGATCTCGGGCACGTCGCCGCAGACGATCGTTTCGATCGCCCCCTTGAGCGTTAGGTTAGACGCCGGGCAGCCACCGCAGGCGCCCAGCATTTGGACGAACGCGGTAGCGCCCTCAACTCTAATGAGCCACACCTCGCCGCCATCCATTTGGATGCCGGGGCGCACCTTGTCTAGCGCGGCGTTGACGCGCTCTTCAATTGAGGACGGCGGTGCGTTCATAATGACATGGGGTTGCCTGTGGTGATGGGAGTTATTGGGCGTGGGCTTTCATGAGGGCGTGCATGCGTGCGGCCATGGCTAGGGCGTCGTCCCACTTGCGCTGCCACATGTTGCGTCCGAAGATCAGGCCTACGCATCCCGCCTCCATCGCGATCTTCGCTTTGTGGATCGTGTCGTCGTCGCCCATCTTGCTGCCGCCGGAGACCAGCACCAACGAGCGGCCGGCCGACTTCACGACCTTTGCGAGTCCTGCTTCGTCCGATAGTTCGAGCGTGTTGTAGGGTTTCGGCAACTTGTCGGCGGTCGCGGCTTCCCACTTCGGCAGATTGAGTTTGATGACGTCGGCGCCCATTTCGCAGGCGACGCGCGCGGCGTAATCGATCGCGTAGAGCGAGTCGATGCCGCCCTTGGCTTTGATCGCGGCACCGCGGGGATAGGCCCAAACGATCAAGGGCATGCCGTACCGGTCGCAGTCGCGGCGCACTTCGTTGCACTGCGCGATGTCGACGTCCTGTGCGGGGCTGCCAACGTAGAGCGTGTATCCGACCGCATCGGCACCGAGGCGCACGGCATCTTCGACCGACGACGTGAGCGAGCTGAACGAGTCGTCGTCGCTCGGAACGTTGGTCTTGCCGTTGACCTTCAGTACGAGCGGTACTTTTCCCGCATACGCCTTGTGGTACTTCTCGGCGAGGCCCACGTGCAGCGCGATGCCGGAGAAGTTTCCTTCAACCGCGAGGCGGTAGATCCAATCGGTGTCCAGCGAATCCGGATTCGAGAAAAAGTCGATCGGGCCGTGCTCGAGCCCTTGATCGATCGGCAGCATCATCAGGGTGCCGTTGGCGGGGCCGTGCTCGTACATCAGCCGGTGCAGGCGAACGCGCTTGCCCGTCGAGAGATTCATCTCGTCGAACGTCGGACGGCGAATGGCGGCTAACACGATGTAGATTCCCCCTGCGGATGTGGTGCGGTAGGGCGGTTTCGGCCAGCGTGCGGAGTCCCCCTATGGCGCTCGGCAGGCGCGAGCCAGGAAGAGGCTCGCCGCTGCGTTAAGAGGCGCTCGCGTGAAGAACTTCGCGAAGATCGGATTCGTCGGCGTCGGAGCGATGGGTGAGCCCATGGCTGCTTGCCTGAGGCGTGCCGGATTCCCCGTGACGGCCTGTGCCCATCGCAATCGCGCTCCGCTCGAGCGTCTGATCGCCGGCGGCGCCGTAGAAGCCGCGGACCCGGCGGCGGTCGCCGCCGCGAGCGATGTCGTCATCACGTGCGTGCCGGACGCGCCGCAGGTAGAAGAGGTGCTCTTCGGGGCGCGGGGGGCCGCCCTTCGAGAAGCTCGGGCTGCCGGGGGAACGGTTGGTGACGGTGTTACCTTTATCGATATGTCGACGATCTCGCCAGTCGCGTCGCGGGCGTTCGCGGCACGGCTACGGGCGGCGGGTCATCGCTTCGTCGACGCACCCGTGAGCGGGGGTCCGGCGCGGGCAAGCGACGGTACGCTCACGATCATGGCCGGTGCCGACGACGCGGATTTCGAGCGGGCCGAGCCGATCTTGCGAGCGATGGGAACGCCGTTCCACGTGGGACCCGTCGGTTTGGGCGCGACGGTCAAACTCGTGAACCAACTCATCATTGCCAGCGTCATGCTGGCCAACATCGAGGCTCTGACCTTCGCAAAGGCCGCCGGCGCAGACCTTGGCGCTGTGCGTAAGGTCATCGTAACGGCAACGGGTTCCAACTATCTGCTGGAGAACTGGTTGCCCAAGACCTGGTTTGCAGGTACCTTTGAGGGGGGCTTCGCCATGGATCTGCTGCGTAAGGATCTGGCGGCGGCCCTCGACGCGGCCCGGTCGATGCTCGTCCCGCTTCCCGTTGCGGCTCTAGCCTACCAGTTGTACACGTTGCAGTCTGCAGAAGGAGACGGCGCTCTCGATTACAGCGCCGTCGCGAAATTCTATGAACGGATCGCTCCAAAGCAAACGGGGGACGTTTAACAAGCACCCCGACTTCAACAAGAAGATTCTCGTGGTGGACGACGAGGCGGCGATTCTCCAGACGCTGCGGTACAATCTGGAGCGCAGCGGCTATGCCGTCTGCACTGCGAGCGACGGACGAACTGCCGTTGCGATGGCAAGACGCGAGGACCCGGATCTCATCGTTCTCGATATCATGCTTCCGGTGCTGGACGGCATCGAGGCTTGTAAGGAGATCCGTAAGACGAGCTCGGTGCCCATCATCATGCTCACGGCCAAAGACCAAGAGATCGACAAAGTGCTCGCGCTCGAACTCGGTGCCGACGATTACGTCACCAAGCCGTTTGCGCTACACGAGTTTCTTGCGCGCGTCAAGGCGCGTCTGCGCCGGCCTCTGCCGTTGCAGCACGAGCACGAAGAGGCGATCGCGCTCGGCGGCATCGTGCTCGATCCCTCTCGCCAGCAGTTGACCGTGCGTGGAGCGCACGTCGCGCTCGCGCCCAAGGAGTTCGCGCTGCTCAAAGTGCTTATGGAAAACCAAGGGCGCGTGGTCACGCGGCAGACGCTGCTCGATAAGGTCTGGGGATACGATTTCGAAGGCGAGCAGCAGACGGTGAGCGTGCACGTTCGCTGGCTTCGGGAGAAGATCGAAGAAGATTCGCGCAGCCCGCGGCACATCATTACGATCCGCAGCCGCGGATACATGTTCAAGGAGTAAGTATCGACGCCGCCCTGCTCGCGCTCGCCGCGTTGCTTGCCGGGGCGATCCTCGGGTTCGCCGCGCGACCGCTGACGGCGCGGCGCGCGCCCGAGGAGCGCGGCGCGGAGCACCCGCCCAAGAGCGAAGTCAAGCCGGCGGGCGATCGTTTCGACGCGCTGGTCCGCGCGTTGCCGCTCGGCGTGGTCATGCTCGACGCCGGGGGCCGCGTGCGGTTCGCCAACCGAGCCGCCGCGGCGATCTTCGGCTTCGAAGTATCGCGCGTGATCGGCATGCATGCGATCGAGGCCGTACCCTCGATCGATCTCGAGCGGCGTGTCGCGTCGGCGCTGCTGGGAGAGGCGTCTATGGGCCCGCTGATCGTCGCGGGAAAGACCGGCAACCGCACCTACGCCGTCTCGGTGTACCCGCTCGCAGATCCGCCGCCGGACGCTGACGCGGAGAGTGCGGCCGAAGAGATCCGGGGTGCGCTGGTGCTCGCCGAAGATCAGACGGAGATTCTCGCGCTGGAAACGGCGCGCCAAGAGTTTCTCACGAACGTATCGCACGAACTTCGCACACCTCTCTCGTCGATCAAACTGATGCTGGAGACGGTTAACGAATCCCCCGACGACGAAGCTCGCGATATCTTCGTTCCGCAAGCGCTGGCCCAAGTCGATCGCTTGGCGTCGCTGGTGCAGCGTTTGCTAGAGCAAGCCCGCACGGAGTCAGGCGTGCTGACGCTCAACGTTACGGAGATCGATCTGGAAGCGGTCGCGCGCCCGATCGTACGGTCGTTCGATCCGCAAGCGGCGGCCAAGAACGTGCGAATGGATCTGCGCGCCGAACGCCCCGTACTCCTCGAAGCCGATGGCGAGCGCGTCGCGCAGGTGCTCGTGAATCTCATCGACAACGCCTTGCGCTTCACGCCGGGCGGCGGATCGGTGACGACGAGCCTCGACGTTGATTCCGGCTACGCCGTCATCGCTGTGAGCGATACGGGAATCGGCATTCCGTATAGGGATTTACCGCACGTCTTCGAGCGGTTCTACGTGGTCGATCGTTCGCGCGCACGCGCTATCAGCGGAGCGGGTTTGGGGCTCTCTATCGTCAAGCAGATCGTGGACGCACATGGCGGCAGCGTGACCGCTGAATCGATGCTGGGCAGCGGAACGAAGTTCGTCGTGCGCATCCCCGTCGCGCAGAGCGCGGCGGGCCGGTAGGGCAGCAAGCGCAAGCCCATGTGACGCTACCGCGGCGGCCGGATCTCGCCGTCCGCCTCGCCCGGCGCGTTAATCCGGCCATAACCTCCTCCTAATGCGCGTGTGTTTAGCTCGGCGCATGTGGATGCAGATCGACGTGACCGGTCTCGAATCTCCGCTGCGCGACGATCTCATCGCGTTCGTCGGTGAGTTTAGCGCGTGCATGACGTTGGCACAGGCGCGGGAATGGTTCGAAGAGGCTTTCGGCGTCAGGGCCCGCGATGAGGACCTTAATATTTCTTAATATTGATTTAATGAGATCTTAGGGAGGCGGTGCGTACGATTCGCTGGTGTCGCCCGCAGCACCGGAGGAAGCATGCTTCAAGCGCCGGATCGGGAAGATCAACCGCTGATGTACGTCACGACGACCAAGAACGCGCCGGAACCATCTGTTGCGACGAAGCTCCAGATCGAGCGCCTGAGCGTGTTCTACGGAAATTTCCAGGCGATTAGGGACGCGTCGCTGGAGGTTCCCGAGAACTGCGTGATGTCGCTGATCGGTCCGTCGGGCTGCGGCAAATCGACGTTCATACGCGCGGTAAACCGCATGCACGACCTTTCGCCCGACGTGCGCGTAGAAGGCAAGGTGTTGCTGGACGGCGCGAACATCTACGCACCAGGCGTCGATGCGGTGACGATCCGCCACCGCATCGGCATGGTCTTCCAGCGCCCCAATCCATTCCCGAAGACGGTCTTCGAAAACGTGGTCTACGGACCTCGCATCCACGGCGTCAGCAGTCGAAAGAAGCTCATGGAGATTGCCGAGCGCAGCCTGCGGCATGCGGCGCTCTGGGACGAGGTCAAAGATCGTCTGGACAAATCGGCGCTCGACCTTTCGGGTGGCCAGCAGCAGCGCATGTGCATCGCGCGGGTACTTGCGGTGGAGCCGGAAGTCATTCTGATGGACGAACCGGCCTCCGCGCTCGACCCGATCGCGACCAGCAAGATCGAAGACCTCATCGGCGAGCTGCAGCGGTTTTACACGGTCGTCATCGTCACGCACTCGATGCAGCAGGCGGCGCGCATCAGCGACTATACGGCGTTTTTTCTGATGGGCGAACTGATCGAGATCGGCACGACCACCGAGGTCTTTACGAAACCCAAGGACAAGCGGACGGAAGACTACATCACCGGGCGCTACGGGTAACCGGATGCGGCGCGCAACCTGTTAAGCGAGCGTTAGCTGTGCCTTAACTTTATCCGAGTACGATTTGCACGCATCACGCGGCGCGAGTGTGGCTTACACTCCCGCTTTCAATGAGGAAGTGACACGTGCTTAGATATCTGACGCGTTTGGTATTGTTATATGCGTCGTGCGTTGCTTTCGGTACCGCAGCCGCGTTCGCGCAAGCCTCACCGGCGCCGCGTGCGACCGCCACGCCGAGCCCGTTCGCATACGCTGGATACGTCCGGTCGTACTATTTCACGCGCCAGAACGCGAGCGGCGGCGTCCACCTTGCCAATCAGGCCGCGTGGAACACGGCGCTGAACCTGCACGCCGCCTACGATCTCTCGCACAGTGGCTTTTCGCTTGGAGCGACCTATCTCTATGCGAATCCGCTGGGGAGATGCACGACGGCAGTCTCGCACCTATCGCCGCCTTGCGGCAGGCTCAAGCCGCCGGCGCTCAACCCCGACGACACGCTGCCAGCCTTCGAGCTCAGCACGCTCTACGAAGCGTACGTGCAATACCGCAGCGGCCGAACCTTCGCGCGCTTGGGCGATCAGGTTATCGATACGCCGTTTGCGAACGGCTCGGATTCGCGGCTGAAGCCCGCGGCATTTCAAGGCGGTTACTTCTCGTATCGATTGAGCGCCCACTGGATCGGTGCTGCGGCCTACGTGACGCGTTTTGAGAGCCGCGCCGCTTCGGCGTTCGAGAGCTCGACGCTGCTCACGAGTCACCCGGCCGACGCGCCGGGAGTGCCGGGCAACACCTACGCGCCGGGCGGCGGGCCGATCGCGACGAGCGGTTTCGGATACGCGCGGCTGGGTTACGCAGATGCCGGTTTCACCGCCAACTTGGACTATTATGCGATGGCCGGCATCGCGAACCTCATGTGGTTTGACGGCCGATATGCTTGGACGCGCGCGGGGAGCAAGCCGTTTCTCGCCGCGCAGATCGGCGAGGAACGCAGCACGGGGACGGCGGTGCTCGGCAAGATCGCCGCGACGGCTTACGGCGTGCAGGCCGGATTGTCGCTGGCGCGCGGCGTGACGCTCACGCTCGGATACGACGACGTTCCGGCGAAGAGCGATACGATCGCGCTCCCGGCCGGCGTGTCGTGTGGCGCGAACGCGCAAATTTCGGTGAAACCGGGTACGAGTTTCGCGTATTTTCTTCCCGCGGGGGGCACGCCCAACTGCGCGAACAACGGGAACGGCACGGCGACGGTCTACTACGGAGGTATCGCAAGCCCGTATACGGACTCGTACGCGACCGATCCGCTGTTTACCACGAGCATGACGCAAGGCATGGTCGACCGGCGCAGCCCCGGCCGCGGCGTGAAGGTTGCGCTCGCTTTCGCGCCGGCCGGCGAGCGTTTCAAGGGTTCCATCAGCCAGGCGTACTACACCTACGGAGAGAGCGTTTTGGGGACGTCGCCGACGCGCGAGATTGACGTGGACGCGATGTATTACTTCAACCGCGTCGGTAAGGGGCGGTATCGCGGTTTGTTGCTGCACGAACGCTACGGCGAGCGCACGCAGGCGAACACGCTGCCCTACGGTGGCTTACCGCTCTTCAAGTACTCGCGCACGCAAGTCGAGTATGACTTCTAGGTGGCATTTTGAACGGTACGTTTTACGATCTGACGACGGCTCTCGTGGAACGCAAACTCTTTGCAGGGCTGCGGCGCGATCTGCTCGGGCAGCTGGCGGGAGAGATCGTCGAAGTCGGCGCCGGTACGGGTGCCGACTTCCCGTACTATGGAGCGGGCGCCCACGTGATCGCGATCGAGCCCGATCGCTCGATGGCCGGGCGTGCGCGGCGCCGCGCCCGTTCGGCTGCCGCGCGCATCGAGGTGCGGATCGCCGACGATACGTTCCTTGCCGGCATCGCACCGCATAGCGTCGATGCGGTGGTCTTTCCGCTATCGCTTTGCACGATCGACGCACCTTCGCGAGCCTTGGAGCAGGCGCGCCGCGTTCTGAAACGGTCTGGTCAACTCGTCGTATTGGAACACGTGCGCTCGGAGGGGCGAGTCGGCCGTTTTCAAGATGCCGTCGCGCCGCTGTGGAAGGGCGCGGCCGGCGGCTGCCGCCTCAATCGACGGACGCGCGATGCGATAGCGGAGGCCGGCTTTGCGGTTGACGCGTTACGGACGCGGCGTATCTCGCGGTTCTTTCTCATCCAGGAACTGCTGTACGGGAGCGCACCGCCGGCAGCGTAGGGCGGCGAGCGGCCGGGGCGAATACTCCCGCCCGTCATGTTTGCACCGCAAGCTGCCGACCGGAGCGCCGATCGCCTGCCCGAGACGATGCCTGCGCTCTGCAAGGTCGAGGCCGGGCCCGGCTTCGTCTTGCGCGAAGTTCCGCTTCCCGCGTTCGGGCCGACCGACGTGCTCATCCGCGTCGAAAAGGCCGGCGTCTGCGGTACCGACGCTCACATCTACAGTTGGGACGCTTGGGCCCAGCACCGCGTTCGCCCACCTCTGATAGTCGGGCACGAATTTATGGGAAGGGTCGCGGCCGTCGGCGCGGCGGTTCGCTCCGTCGGCGTCGGCGAGCGCGTATCGGCCGAAGGACATATCGCGGACCTTACGTGCCTGCTATGCCGTACGGGTGAAGCGCATATCTGCGAAGCGGTGAAGATCATCGGCGTCGATCGGGACGGCTCGTTCGCTCACTACATCTCCATGCCGGAATACAACGTTTGGAGATTGGATCCGGCTATCCCGGACGAGTTCGCCGCGATCTTCGATCCGCTTGGGAATGCGGTGCATACGGTCATGGCCGCCGGCGTCAGCACGAAATCCGTCGCCATCACGGGCGTCGGCTCGATCGGGCTGATGGCGATTCCGGTTGCTCGCGCGGCGGGAGCCGCTGCGGTCTACGCCATCGATATCAATCCGGCCAAGTTGGAACTCGCCAAGCGTTTGGGCGCCGACGAGGTTTTCGCCGCCACCGACCCCAACGCAATTGACGAAGTACTGCGCCTAACGTCTGGGGACGGCGTCGACGTGCTGCTCGAGATGTCGGGGAGCGCATCGGCGATCGACCTCGGCCTGCGTATGGTACGTAACGGCGGGCGTGCCGCGCTGCTCGGAATCCCGAGCAACGACGTCAGCATTAACCTAGCCGAGCGCATCATCTTCAAAGGGTTGACGGTCCTGGGCATAAACGGCCGTAAGATGTTCGAAACCTGGTACCAGACGCAAGCGCTCGTAAAGAGCGGTCGCGTTGACCTGCGCCCGATCATCACCCACGTCTTGCCCCTGGCGGAGTTCGACCGTGCCTTCGAACTCATGCACTCCGGTGCAGCCGCAAAAATCGTTTTCGACCTAGGAGACTGTAGAGGTAAGAGTACGCCGTGAACGCAGCGTTCCAAGCTCGCCTGGATGCCGATCTTGAAAAACTCAAGGTTGCGGGCACTTACAAGCACCTGCGGCATATCACGACGCCCATGGCGGCCGAAGTGCACATGGAGGAAGCGGGCGACGTCATCGTGCTTTCCAGCAATAACTACCTCGGACTCTCCGGCGACGCCGGGGTGATTGCCGCCGGCAAGCGCGGCCTGGATGCGTACGGCGCGGGAACGGCGTCGGTGCGCTTCATCTGCGGGACGTTCGACATTCACCGTACGCTCGAGCGACGGATCGCCGCGTTCTTGAGGACCGAAGCGTCGCTCACGTACGTATCGTGCTGGAATGCGAATACCGGTCTGTTTCCGACGATCTGCGAAGACGGCTCGGCGATTATATCCGACGAACTCAACCACGCTTCGATCATCGACGGGTGCCGGCTTGCGGGCAAGGCGCGGCGCGAGCGCTTTAAGCACGCCGACATGGCCGACCTCGAGGAAAAGCTGAAGGCGCTGCAAGGCTGCGCGCCGGTCCTTATCGTAACCGACGGCGTTTTTTCGATGGAGGGCAGCCTCGCGAATCTTCCGGAGATCGTCGCGCTCGCAAAGAAGTACGGGGCCGTAACCGTGGTCGACGACTCGCACGGGACCGGCGTGATGGGGCACTCCGGCCGCGGGACGATCGAGCACTTCGGCCTCGAGGGCGAGATCGACATCATTACCGGCACGCTCGGTAAGGCGCTCGGAGGGGCCGCCGGCGGCTTCGTGGCGGGGAGCACGTCACTGATCGACACGCTGATTCAAAAGTCGCGGCCGCAGTTGTTTTCGAACGCTCTGCCGGCGACGGTGGCGTGCAGTGCGCTCGCGGCGATCGACGCTTTGGAGGCGCACCCGGAGATGGTGGCGCGACTGCGCGAGAACGTCGCGTACTTTCGGGCGGCTCTGGTTCAGCTCGGGTTCAAGCCCCTCGACGGCGAGAGCGCGATCGTTCCCATCATCGTGGGGGAGACGGCCTTCGCCATTGCGATGAGCGATCGCTTGCTCGAGCGCGGCGTCTTCGTCACCGGTTTCGGCTTTCCGGTCGTACCCGAGGGTACCGCTCGCATACGCGTCCAGATCGGAGCGAACCTCACCAAGGGTGAGATGGACCGCGCGCTCGCGGCCTTCGAGAGCGTCGGCCGGGCGGTCGGTATTCTGCGGGACTGACGCTTCGGGGGGGTACCTCGCGGGCTGCGTTGGGTGTTATAATAGGGGTCTTCCGCAGTCTTTTCTGCGGGAGTTTCAGGTCGTAAAGCGAGGAGTATGCACAGTGAAGCACGCTAAGAATATCTTCGCCTCGGTGACCAGCCTAGCCCTGATCGGCGCACCGGGTGCCGCCCTTGCGAACTCGCCTCCGCAGTTGATGCACCCCGGCCCGGCCCTGCCTTGTTGCGCGGGCGAGCGGACCCAGGTGAGCGGCTGGATCGAGCTCAAGACGGCATCGAAGGGGCAGGCAGCTTGCGATGCGCTGTATTTAAAATTTGTTAGTGCCGATGCCTTCGACAGCTACGGGCGCGGGTACGGGAATGCCGCGAGCGGCAAGTGCTATTACAAGGTCAACCTGGCCGGAATCAAACATCCGACTACCGGAGTCATGTATTTCAAGTACGATTACGGGCGTATGAAGTCCGGGAACAACCGGCAGGAGACGTCATCTTCTAGCTGGGGAACCTCTCGGCAGGTGCGCGTGGCTCCGCAAGAGCACGTCACGCGGAACTTCTTCATAAAGTTTTTCTAGTGATCGGAGCCGGGACGTCCTTTGCCGAGCGCGTGACGCAGAATCCGTGTGCCGCGTGCTCGGCGCCCTGTTGCCGCGTCGTCATGATCCCGCACAAAACTCCGGAGACGCTTACCGAGATCGATTACGTCAGGTATCTCGTGAATTTTCCGAGCATCGAGGTCTCCGTCGCCGCCACGGGTGACTGGACGATCGTCGTTCACGACACCTGCCGGCATTTCGAACGCGAAACTCACCGCTGCGGCGTCCACGACACGGACGAGCAGCCGCTGACGTGCCGCTATTACAATCAGTACCGTTGCTGGTACAAACCGAACCTTACGGAACAAGAGCCGCCGGACGCGTATTTCTTGAGTGCTGAGAATTTTACGCGCTGGGCCGAGCTCTTGCGCTTCGACGATGCCGGTAAGCTCGTTGCCGGGCCGAACTTCGAGGAATCGAAAAAAGCGCTTGCAGGCGGTGGCTCTCGCTTGAGCGCCGGATAACCCGAACGGCGCACGTTCGTGCAGAAGGCCCCTCGCGGACCTTCGTGCGCGAGGGGCCTTCTGCCGGTTGGTTGCGGGGGCGAGATTTGAACTCGCGACCTTCGGGTTATGAGCCCGACGAGCTACCGGACTGCTCCACCCCGCGGCGCGACCACTATTATACGCTCAGGTATGTGGTAGACTCCTGCTTGCCTTGACCCGGAAGCGGGGACGGTGGTTGCGAACCTACCCGGCAGCATGCATACGAGCGGATTTCTGCGCCGCGTTCCCAAGATCCAGCTGCACTGCCACCTCGAGGGCACGCTGCGTGCTGCAACGTTCCTCGATCTCTCGGCCCGGAGCGGTGCGTCTCCGGTTCCGCGTCATCCCGACGAGGTGTACCGTTTCGCCGATTTCGCGGAGTTCTTGCTGACCTTTGCAGCCGTCAGCCGTCTCTTGCGAGATCCCGAGGATTACGGGCGGCTCGCCTCCGAGTACGCGCACGATGCAGCCGCGCAGCGCGTCCGATACGCGGAGGTTTTCATCTCACCGTCCGTATGGCAGTTCTTCCACCCGGATCTCGACGTGCGCGCCTGCGTCGCTGCCATGCGGGCGGAGTTCGACGCCGCGCGGAGCCGTGACGGGCTCGACGTGCGCTTGATCTGCGATCTCACGAGAAATTTTGGAGTGGAGGCTGCGATGCGCACCGCGCAGCTGGCGGTCTCGCTAACGGACTTGGGCGTGATCGGCGTGGGTCTCGGTGGCGACGAAGCGCGCTATCCGGCCAGACTCTTCGAAGCGCCCTTTGCGTTTGCGCGCGCGCACGGCCTGCACGCGGTGGCGCATGCCGGGGAGGCTGACGGCCCGGAGAGCGTGCGCGGGGCTATCGAATCTTTGGGTGCCGAGCGCATCGGGCACGGGATTCGCGCGCTCGAAAGTCGCGAGGTTCTGGAACTCGTAACCTTTCGCGGCGTACCGCTCGAGATCTGCCCGACCTCGAATTTTCTCACGGGCGTGGCCTCGCGCGACCGGCCGCATCCCCTGCTGGAACTCGACGCGGCCGGCGCGATCATAGCGATCGACGCCGACGATCCGGCGCTCTTTCGCACGAGCATCACCGACGAGTATGCGTACGTTGCCGGAATTGCCGGTGAGGCGACGCTCCGGCGGTTCGTGCAGAATGCCATCGACGCGAGCTTTGCCGAGGATGGCGTCAAGCGAATGCTCGGAGAGCAACTCCGTTCGGCAAGCGTGGAACCGCCGGCCGAACGTCGAAGCTAGCCGCCATGTCCGGGCATAGCCATTTTTCCGAGTCGATCGAGGAGTATCTGGAGGCGGTCTACCGGCTCGAACGGGAAGGGCCGGGCGTTTCGACGTCAGGCTTGGCCTCTGAGTTGGGGGTTGCGCCGGCCTCGGTCTCCGGCATGATGAAGAAGCTTGCCTCAGAGGGCCATATAGAGCAGGTCGCACGAGGCGAGGTGAAACTCACCCAAGCCGGGCTCAAGATCGCCGTGACCGTCCTGCGGCGCCACCGTTTGGCCGAGCGCCTCCTCACCGACGTACTGGGTATGGAGTGGGACGAGGTCCACTCCGAGGCGTGCATGCTCGAACACGCAATCTCCGATAAGGTCGAGCGGCGACTGGTCGAACTGCTCGGCGACCCGCAGACCTGCCCGCACGGGCATCCGATACCGCCGGCGGACCTGAGCGATCCGGTCACGGTGGGCGCCCCGCTCGCGCAGCTCGGCGAAGGCACGACCGCGGTCGTCCACGGCGTTACCGACGAAGTGCCGGAGATTCTAAAGCATCTCAGCGATATTGGCCTGCGCCCGGGCACCACCATACACGTGCGGGAAAAGGCTCCGCTCGGCGGACCGATCACCATCGACGTCGGCGACGAGCGCCATGCGATCTCACTGGAACTCGCCCGCATGGTTATGGTGATCGGCCCTTCATGATCACGCGTATCCTCATCGTCATCAACGTCATCGTCTTTTTTTGGGAGGTGGGGACCGGAGCGCTGACGAGTGATTCCGCGCTCCTCGCCCACGGAGCGCTGACGCCGTATTCCGTGCTGCACGACCATCAGTACTGGCGCATCGTCACCGGATCTTTCTTGCACGCCAACATCCTCCACATCGGTGTGAACATGCTCTCGCTTTGGTTTCTCGGCAGATTCATCGAAGACGTGATGGGTTCGCCGCGCATGCTGCTCGTGTACGCCGTCTCGATGATCGTAAGCGGTCTGGGCGTGGTGTATTTCTCGGCACCGTACATCCCGACGATCGGTGCGAGCGGCGCGATCTTCGGGCTCTTCGGCGCGCTCTTCGCGATCGGATTCAAACTTGGCCGGCGCGGGATGAAACTGGTGAAGGCAAATCTCGGGATCCTGATTTTGAACCTCGTCCTTACCTTTTCGATACCGGAGATATCGAAAGCCGCTCACGTCGCCGGGCTACTCAGCGGTTTCGTGCTCACCTTTGCGATCTATCTCCCGCCCAAGCCCGTTCGGGCGCACGTCGTCGATGCGAACACCGGCGAACGCTTCGAATCGCAGCTCGAGACTCCGGGCGACGCGCGCCGGCAGCAGTATCCGTGATCCGCATCGGCGAGGCATTCGCGCCTGGCGGACCGATCGCACGCGCGCTGCCCGGCTTTGAAGCGCGCCCGGGTCAGACGCAAATGGCGGAGCTGATCGAACGCGGCTTCTCCGAGGGCGTACACACGATCGTCGAGGCCGGAACCGGCGTCGGGAAATCGCTCGCGTACTTGGTGCCGGCGCTGCGCAGCGGTAAGAGGGTCGTGCTCTCGACCGGAACGATCGCACTGCAGGAACAGCTGGTGACCAAGGACATTCCGCTGGTCGCGCGCGCGATCGACGCTCCCGTTCGCGTGACGCTGCTCAAAGGCCGCAACCACTATCTCTGCCGCCAGAAGTTCGAACGGATGCGCTCGGAACGGCTCGTTCCGCCTTCGCGCTCCATGCAGCAGATATGGGAGTGGGGCGGCGCTACGCAGACGGGCGACCGGGCGGAACTCGCGTTCGTGCCGAGCCCCGACGACTGGGAACGGCTCGACGCCGATGCCGACGATTGCGTCGGCGAGTTCTGCGAACGTTTTCGTGACTGTTTCTTCTTCAAAAAGCGCGACGAAGCGAAGTATGCGGACGTCGTGGTCGTCAATCACGCGCTGTTCTTCCGCGATCTCGCGATGGGCGGCGGGCTCTTGCCGCCCTACGATTTCGTCGTTCTCGACGAAGCGCACCAGTGCGAGCGCTGGGCGACCGAGGCGCTCACCGCGACGCTCTCGCGCGCCGGCGTCGGCCGGCTGCTGCGCAAGTTGCATCGAGCCTACGAAGTGCCGGCACGTTTCGTTTCCTCGCTCGAGCGAGGCCTGCACGATCTCGAGTCAGCGCTGGCACGCCTGCCCGGCGATCGCTATCCGTTACGCGCCAACGACTACGTCCCGGCGATGCTCGACGATCTGCGCGAGTCGTTCTACGATCTCGAAAACTGGCTGCACGCTCATTGGAAAGACGCCCTCAAGCGAGCGCCGCAAAATGACGCCGAGGCCGAACGGCGGCGAGATCTGGCGATGCGCGCGATCCTCGCGCACCAGGCTGCGATCGATCGCGCGCAGGCGCCCGCGGACGTATCTATCGCATGGGCGGAGCGTTCCGAAGCCGACGGCTGCTACGAAATCAATAGCGCGCCGTACGACGTAGCGGAATTCTTGCGAGCCGCGCTTTTCGAACGCATTCGCAGCGTCGTCCTGACCAGTGCCACGATCGCCGATGGGACGGGAGATGGCGAGGAGCCGTTCTCGTTTCTCAAGCGTTCGCTCGGCGTCGGTGAGGCTGCGGAGCTGGTCGCCCCATCGCCGTTCGATTATCCGGCGCAGGCTCGTCTGTTCGTGGCGCCACCCCAGTTGAACCCGAAGGCGGCGAATTTTGCGCGGTTGGCGGCGCCGCTGGTCGAAGAATGCCTCGACCGCACGGGCGGACGCGCCTTCGTGCTCTTCACCTCGCACGCGCGGCTGCGCGAGGTATACGCATTGCTGCACGAGCGCATCTCCTACCCCGTACGCCTGCAGGGGGATCTGCCGCGTACCCACCTGCTCGAATGGTTCCGGCGCACGCCGGGCGCGGTGCTCTTCGCGACGGGTACGTTCTGGGAGGGCATCGACGTCGTGGGTGAACGCCTCTCGTGCGTCATCATCGACCGGCTGCCGTTTCCCTCGCCGGCCGATCCGCTCGTGCAGGCGCGCGTGGAAGCGCTCGAAGCCCGCGGGCTGAGCGGCTTCGAACATTACATGGTGCCGTCGGCGATCGTCCGGCTCAAACAGGGGTTCGGGCGCCTCATCCGCAGTAAGAGCGACCGCGGCGTCGTCGCGCTACTCGATGGGCGCGCGGCGTCGACGCCATACGGAGCGACGATTTTGGATGCCCTGCCTCCGGCCGGGCGCGTGGCGGATCTCGGCGAGCTCGCGAGGTTCTTCGCGTGAGCCGCGATACCGAACCGGCCGTTACTCTTCGCCGTTCGCCGCTTCGGTTTTTGCGCGCTCCTGAAGTTCCGTGACGATCGATGCGTCGGCGAGCGTCGTCGTGTCGCCTAGCGAGCGCCCTTCCGCCACATCGCGCAGCAGGCGCCGCATGATCTTTCCGCTGCGCGTCTTTGGAAGCTCTTGCGTGAACGTGACGTACTTGGGCCGCGTGAACCGGCCGAGTTTTTTGGCGACGTGGTCTCGCAACTCGTCGGCCAGTTCGGGAGTTCCCTTCTCGCCGCCGCGCAGCGAGACGAACGCGTAGATCGCTTGGCCGGTGAGGTCGTCGAACTTTCCGCAGACGGCCGCCTCCGCGATCTTCGGGTGTTCGACCAGCGCGCTCTCGACCTCGGTCGTCGAGATGCGGTGGCCGCTGATTTTCATTACGTCGTCCATGCGGCCCATGAACCAGTAGTTTCCGTCGGAGTCGCGCCGGCAGCCGT
>JAJXWN010000221.1:0-1089 GCA_021781595.1 bacterium
TCGACGCCCGTCGCGTGTTCGGCAAGCCGCCGATCGATATTTCCCGTGACGCCGACGTAAATTGTTCCGTCCGCACACGTAAGCATATAGACGTGGTAGTTTTTCATCTCCACGTCCCTCTTTGCAAAATCGGGGATATGGAAAGGGCTGCCCCTCGATACGCCCACTTCGTGGGCTACTCGGGGTGACAGTGCCCCTCGGTACGCGCGGAGGGCTCGGGGCCGACGACGCTACGCCGTGCGCGCCTCAGCGATATTCGATACCGTTGATGACGACGAAACCCGGCGTGCTCCACGAGCTATGTGTGCCGCTAATACGATGCGTCCAATCGATGCCGTCAAAGCCGTCGCGATCGCGGAAAAACCTACCCTGCACCTCCGCCTTGTCACCGACGCGGATGAGGAGCGGACCGAGGACGCTTTCGTCGGCGATGACGCGCGCAACAACGTGCGGCGCGATGCGAACGTAGAACCAACGATGGAGCCCGCTGCGCGTTCGGCGCACCGAGCGAACGCGAACGACGGTGCCGCAAATCGTTACTTCGGTACGCGCATGGGAAATTTTTCGCGCCGCGAGATAGCCCGCGTTATCGCAGAGCCCGCTTTTTCCGTTGCCGATGTGCCCCGAGCAGGCGGTTATCGGCGCAAGGATCACGATCGCGGCGAGCGCCCGAGCGACGAGGGAGCGTGCGAGGACCATCCAGGCGGCTTCTGCGATACCTCACTGTGCCCCTCGATACGCCCACTTCGTGGGCTACTCGGGGTGACAACAGCTACTCGGGGGGACAAGCGCGCTCGGGGTGACGCCGGCTGCGGAGCGTTGCACTCCGCAGCCGGCACTGGTGTTTGCTTACCAGTACTTCACGCAACCATTGCCGGTTGAATCGCAGACCGCGACGTAGCCGGTATAGGGCCACGAGCCGGTGTCATCTTCGGTCCAATCGATGCCTTGGCTGCTCGAGTTGTCGTAGTAGTAGCGCCCCTGCACGTAGACATAATTGCCGGTCGCGACCCAGGGCCAGCTCGGCGGGTCGTTCGTGGGCGCCTGCGCCATCGCGTCGAGATTCGAGACGATCTCGATCGTGCCGCC
>JAJXWN010000221.1:1099-1433 GCA_021781595.1 bacterium
GGGAATCTGCACGTAGAAGTAACCGTGATTACCGCTCGCAGTCACCTTCGACGGCAGCACCTGCGTCACTTGACCGCAGATATCGACGAGTTGATCGCCGGAGATCGTTCCCGCGCCGAACTCCGCTTGGTAGCTGAGGAATTGCGCATCGTCGCACGCATACGCGCTCGGCACCGGTGTTGCCGTCGGTTGTGCGGTCGGCGTTGCCGTCGGTTGCGCGGTCGGCGTTGCCGTCGGTTGTGCGGTCGGCGTTGCCGTCGGTTGTGCGGTTGGCGTTGCACTCGGCGCCGGGCTCGGTGATGGGCTCGGGCTTACGCCGCCGGCGGTGAGGCTG
>JAJXWN010000221.1:1443-3537 GCA_021781595.1 bacterium
CGTCGTCGAGGTACTGGTAGATGTACCCATTATTCCAGCCATTGCCGTAGACGCCGAAAAAGAGCCAGTAGCTCTGCCCGGCGTACTGGCTGAGGTTGTAACTGCGCTCGACCCAGCCGTTCGTCGATGCGGCTTCGCTAAAAATCGTATCGACAACGTTGCCGGAGGCATCGAGCAGATCGGCTTCCTGATCGGCGTAGGCGAGGGTGTCGTTGGTGCCTTCGTCGACCCAGAACGTGAGGACGCCGTTGCTCGGTATCGTGACCTGCTGGCAGACGCCGGCGTAACCATTGACCTCGGGGGAGGCGGTCGAGCCACTCAGTTCGCTGTAGCTTCCGCTATGCACCGGGCTCGTCACGATCGCGGCATTCACGTTGCCGCATTGCTGCCAGACGGAGAAACCGCCGCTCTCGAAGCCACCGTCGGCGACGGCGTTCCCCGAACTCGTCGAGAGGATCTTCCGCGCGGCCTTCGCCTTCGGAAGCGCGATTCGTCGCGCGCTCGTCGGGCGGACGACGCGCGGTGAAGAGGTGCTCGGAAGCGAGGACGTGCTCGAGCCGCCTCCGCCGCACGCAGCTAAAGAGAGCGCCATCAGAAGGCCGATAGCGCTGAAACGTTTCTGCAACATAGAACTCCTTGGTGATAGAAATAGAGGTTGCGCGGGCCCCCCGCCTCGCGTCGAAGCCATTCTACCCCTTGGTCGTTAAGTCTATGTAAAGATTCTTAATTTTCGAACGCGGATCCCCGTTAAGTCGATTAAGGCTCTACGCCGTGCGGAGCCCATTGGCGAAGAGGTAGAGGCCGAGCATGCTCAAGTGCGGGTCGACGATATCGATCGCGGGGCACGAGCGCGCCACCACCGAGGCGAGGCCGCCGGTCGCGATGACCCGCGTTCGCCCGCCGAGCTCTTCGCTGAAGCGCTCGATAACCAGGCGCGTCGCACCGACGACGCCGAGCATGATGCCCGCCTGCAGCGCCTCGACGGTATTGCGACCGATCGCGCGTTGCGGCGGATCGAGCGCGACCTGCGGGAGCTTCGCCGTGCGCCCGACAAGCGCGTCGATCGAGACGTTGATGCCCGGCGAGATCGCCGCGCCGAGAAATGCACCGGCGCGCGAGATTGCGGTGAAGACCGTCGCGGTTCCGTACGAAGCGACGATGAGCGGCGAACCGTACCGTGCGACACCACCGATCGCCGCGGCGACGAGATCGGCCCCGACCTCCGCTGCGCGCTCGCTCTCGATCGGCATCAGCGACTGTTTATCGGGCTCGAACATCGTCGGCGTGAGATTGAAGAATCGTTTGCAGGCCCCGACCATTGCGAAATCGAGTTTCGGTACGACGCTGGCGATCACGATGCGATCGATACTGCGCACATCGATCTTTGCAGCGGCAAAGAGTTGCGTGATAAAGACGCCGATCTCGTCGGGGGTTCGATTGGTCAGCGTTCGCACGCGCCACATGTGCAGCACCGATCCCTCTGCGTCGAGGACGCCGAATTTCGTTTCGGTATTCCCGACGTCGATCGCGAGCAACACTACGTTTTCCCTTTCAGCAATGGTTCGAGCGCATCGAGCAGGCGCCCGGCGAGCGTTCGTTTCTCCGCGCGCCCGAGATCGATGCGCGTGCCGGAACGTTCGAGCAACACGTACCCATTCTCTTGCAAGCCGAAGCCCGCGCCGTCGCGCACGTCGTTGACGACAATTGCGTCGAGCGATTTCCGTTGCATTTTTTCGCGCGCGTTCGCTTCGTGATCGTTGGTCTCGGCGGCGAAGCCGACGATATAGCGCGAGCCGCCCGCAGCCGAGAGCGCGGCAAGAACGTCGGGAGTGCGTTCCAGATCGACGTGCAGCGTTCCATCGCTCTTCTTCCGTTTCTCCGCCGAGAACTCGCGCGGGCGCCAATCGGCGACGGCGGCGGCGGCGATCGTGAGATCGATGTCGCGCCCTTCGCGCATCGCGAGCGCAAGCAATTCTTCCGCCGTTGTAAAGCGTTCGGTGCGAACGCCGTGCGGCGGCGCGAGCATCGTCGGGCCGAGTAAGAGCGTGACGTTCGCACCGCGCCGCGCTGCCTCTTCGGCGAGCGCAATTCCCG
>JAJXWN010000222.1 GCA_021781595.1 bacterium
CCGCGTGAGCGACTCTGCGCACACGGTCGTCGCGCCGATCACAAGGCCATCTTCGCCACGAAGGCATCTTCGAGCGACGGCGGGATCTCGCGTAGCGACGCTTCGCCGATGCCGGCGCCGAGCAGCCGCGTTCGTATCTGCGGAATCGCCTGCGAGGCCGACGCGACCAAGGCATGCAGCGTCTCGCCGAATATCTCGACGCTGCGCACGAGCGGCTCCTCACGCAGCGCGCGTCTCGCGACGCTGCGTTGCGCGCAGAGGATCTCGACCACGTTCCCTCGGAGGCTTCGCTTCAGTTCATCCGGCGTGCCTTTGCTCAAGAGCGAGCCGTGCGTGATGAATGCGACGCGGACCGCTCGTTCGGCTTCGTCCATGTATGGTGTGCTCACGAAAATCGTCGTGCCGTTGCGATTGATGTCGTAGAGAATGCGCCAGAACTCGCCGCGCGAAACCGGATCGACGCCGGCCGTAGGCTCGTCGAGCAGGATCGTCGACGGTCTGTGAATCAGCGCGCACGCCAGCGCCAACTTCTGCTTCATTCCTCCGGAAAGCTCTTCGGCGAGCCGGCCACCGAAGGGCGCCAGAACGAACCCCTCCAGCAGCTCCTTTGCGTGCGTGGCGAACTGCGCTGCCGGCACGCCGAAAATGTCGCCGTAGAAGCGCAGGTTTTCCAGGACCGTAAGGTCGGGGTAGAGGCTGAATCGCTGCGGCATGTAACCGATCGACGCCTGCACTCGCGAGGTCTCCCGCATCACGTCGACGCCCTCGACCTGCAGGGTGCCTCCGTCGAGCGCGAGAGCACCGCAGATTAATCTCATCAGCGTGGTCTTGCCGGCGCCATCGGGGCCGACCAGCGCAAAGATCTCGCCTTCGAGCACGTCGAGCGACAGGCGATCGAGAGCGAGCGTCGTGCCGAAGCGCCGCGTGACCTCGGATATCTCAATCGCGGCGGTCATTAGACCCGGATGACGGCATCGGCGGGCAGCCCCGGCTTGAGCGACTGCGTCGTATCGGTGAACTGGATCTTGACGCGGAAGACCAAGTACTCGATTCGCTCTGCCTTCGTTTGGACGTTTTCCGGCGTGAACTCGGCAGTGTTGCTGATCTCGGTCACCGTCCCTACGAAGATTCGGTTCGGCATCCCGTCGAGCGAGACGTCGGCGCGCATGCCCGTCTTAATGCGAGGCAGATCCGACTCGCTGACGTACACGTAGAGATACGGGTGAGCCAGATCGCCGATCGTCATCACGGCCGAGCCGGGTTGGACGAGGTCGCCCACCTCGAAGTTGTGCGAGAGAACGAAGCCGTCGAACGGAGCCCGTAACAACGTCTCGCCGAGATTTCTCTGCGCCAGGCTAAGCGCCGAGCGCGCCTGCGCGAGTTGGCCCCGTGCCGCCTGCACCTCCGCATACCGCGCCCGAACCTGCTGCATCTGCGCTCGCGCAGATTGCACGGCCGCTTGCGACTGCGCGCGCTGCGCCCTCACGACGTTGACCGACGATCCCGCACCGTGCAGTTGTTCGTAAGCATTCGTGTATGCCGCGCGCGCCGCATCGAGCACTGCGCGCGCCTCGTCGCCGGTCGCTACCAGGTTGCTCGCGCGAGCGTAGTCGATGCGGGCTTTTTCGTAGGTGGCGAGGGCAGCGGTTCGTGCCGCCCTCGCTGCGGCGACCTGGTTGCGTGCGATACGCTCGCCCGAGAATGCCTGCGCGAGCGTCGTGCCATAGGTAGCCAACTGGAGTGAGTATAGTGCCCGCGCGGCGGCGACCCGTGCCTGCGCGGCGGCGACGTTCCCCGCGGCCTGGTCGACGCTCAAACTCAGGTCGCGCCTTCCGAGCACCCCGACGATCTCACCGGCTCGCACCGGATCGCCGTCGTGCACCCGCAGTTGTACGAGCCGCCCCTCAACTCTCGGCGAAACTTCGCTTTCGGTCGCCTCGATGGTGCCGGATGCTCGAATGACCGAGCTCGTGCGCGGGCGCAATGCTATCATGGCGGCGATGATAAGGACCAGCAGCACCACGGCCGCGATCTGGATGGGGCGAAGCCGCTTCGCATCGAGGCGCATCTGTTGGGGAACTCCTTGTCATGACTTGAAGACCGCAACCTTCGCGGGAACCCTGCCGAGCCTGACGCAGATCGATCGAAGAATCTGCTCGAGAACGCTTTCCACGAGCCGTCGTCCGAGCACTTCGTCAAAGGTACGGACGGCGGCCTCGGTCGGCTCGTCGTAGACGGCGCACAATCCGATGCCGACAACGGCGCCAAGCCGCCGAACGGTAACTTGCCCGCGAGCGTTGGGAAAGGTGAAACCACCGCGGTGATTCCACGAAAAGTCGATCGAGCGGGCGCAAGCGCGCAAGAGACTGAACTCCAGGACGGTTTCGACTGGCTTGATCCGCCGGGCTTTCGGCGTGGCCAAAACGAGCACGAGCGCCAGCGGTTCGAGGAGATCGACGATCTCCTGGCGCGCGTCTGCGCCGTGGTACAAGCAGAGAGTGCTCGCTCGCACGACCATATGCGCTAGCCTAGGCGCGGGCCGAGAAACCCGCATGAATCCGATCTCTTTCCTCGGGAAGAACGGAGGAAGGCTCTGCCGACGAACCACGGCGAATCTCCTGCAAGCGACAGCGAACTTCCTCGCCGATTCTTCACTGCCGGGTATGCTCCTCAAGCGCGGGTTCAGGCTCGCGCACGAGGAGGGGAAAAGAGATGTTGACATTGACGAGTCAGGAGCTGCGGGATGACGTTTTGGCGGAGCTGGACCTCGATCCGCAGGTCGACGCCTCACGAATCGGAGTTGCGGTCCAAGATGGCATCGTGACCTTGACCGGAAAGATTCCCACGCTCTCGGCAAAGTGGGCCGCGGAGGAGGCCGTGGGGCGCGTGAAGGGCGTGCGCGGTATCGCTCAGGAGCTGGAAATAGACCTATCGGCAACGCACGTGCGCGACGATTCCGACATCGCTCGCGCTGCCGCCGAGGCGCTCGCGTGGGATTCCGCGCTTTCCTCGCCGGTCCAGGTAACGGTGCAAGATGGACGCGTGACGTTGCGCGGCGACGTCGCATGGCATTATCAGCGCGCCGGAGCCGAGCAAGTCGTGCGGCGATTGGTCGGCGTTCGCGAGATCATCAATTTGCTGACGCTACGGCCATCGGTTTCAGCCGGCGACATCCGAGCGCACATACAGCGTGCTTTCCATCGCTTCGCTCAGTTCGATGCGAACCGGATCATGATTCACATTGACGGCGGGACGGTCACCTTGACGGGGAGCGTCCCGACGTGGTTCGAGCGCAATCGTGCCTGGCAGGCAGCCTGGACGGTCCCCGGCGTCGCTAAAGTCGATAACCGGATTACCGTCGGCTAGATCGGTCCCGGCAGATCCATTGGCCGACGACGAACAGGCTCGAGTAGACACATACTGCGTGTCGCGAACTCTCTCGCCGCCGGCCAAATCTATCTCGGGGCTTTTATATGGTCGGGCTGACAGGATTCGAACCTGCGACCTCTTGACCCCCAGTCCAAAATGGC
>JAJXWN010000223.1 GCA_021781595.1 bacterium
GATTGGTGCAGTCCGCTACGGAAGAATCCATGCAGTTTGTCGTCCTGCGAAATGCGCGCGTGATGCACTTGGGTGTTACGGCGAGCGCCATCGCGCTGGTTCGATCGTGGCTGGTTTCCGCTCCGTCGCTCGGAATGCGCGGGCTGACCATCACCCCGAAGTTGTTGCAGATCCTGGGCCGTCCCGACCTGACGTGGCTCCACGGTGTCGAAGTCTTTGACCTGACGGCGGACGGCCCGGCCTCCGCCGCCGGACTACGCGCCGGCGACATCATCACCGAAGTCAACGGCCAAGCCTGCGTGTCGATGGACCAACTGCTCTCACTCATCCGCGATCGACAAGACGGCATTCCGACGCAGTTCGTGTTCATCCGCAACCATCAGAACATGAACCTCACGGTTCCGGCCGGAAACAACTCGTGGACACCTCCGGTCGCCGGACCCGGCTTCATTCCGCCGGCGACGCCTCGGCCATAAGGCCCCGGCTTCTTTGCGCGCTCGCGATTTCTCTACGTCCGCTACCCATGATCGTGGCGGCATACACTCGAACCCAGCGCACGCTACAGCGTGTCCGGCTGACTATTATCCAGCGTCAGTATATGCCGAGGATGCGGGTGTTGGGACCGAGACGCGTCGCAATATTGGCTGCGTCGAATCCGTTAGGGCAATCGAACTCGGCGTAAAATCTGTATTCGAATGCCGCGCGCCGGCTCGGCCGGGCCACGAGGTTGCGAAGGTTCAGGGATCTCTCGGCGAGTAATCCCAGCGCTTGGTGCAGGCTGCCGGCGCGGTGCGGCAGCTCGAAAGCGAGGAGTGCTCTGCCCAGATTCCGCCGCGCCGCGCTTTGGTGCGCGATTAGAAAGAATCGGGTGAGGTTTTCGACCGGGTCTTGAATCGCTTGCGCCAAAATCCGGCCGCCATACCGGTGCGCCGCAAGTGCCGAGCCGATGGCGGCGACATGCACGTCTCCGATCTCGACGACGGTACGAATGGCACCCGCCGTATCGTCGGCCGTTTGTATGCGCAGATCGGGCCGCCTGGAAAGGAACTCACGACATTGTTCGAGCGCCACCGGATGCGAAGCGATCGTGGTGATATCTTCGAGACAAGAGCCCGGTGCACCGACCAAGGCCTGCACGATTGGATGCGTGGTTTCGTCGACGACCCTCAACTGCGGGTGCTCCGCTATCAGATCGTAAGACCGCGCGATCGATCCGTACATCGTATTTTCGCAAGGCAGCAGTCCAAATTCGATCTCCGCTACGGCGACCGCCCCAACAAGATCGTCGAAGGTACGATACCCGCGCGTCGGGATATCGCCCATGAGGGCAACGATCGCCTCCTCGCTGAAAGCGCCCGGCTCGCCTTGGAATCCGGTCGCACTCATGAAGCGCGAGCGGGTTGCGGATGATTCAACCGGCATTGCCTGTAACGAGCTCCTCTGCGGGAAAGACACGACGCGCCGCCGCTACCCCCGTGCCCGCGCGAATCGGCACGCCGAGTTCCAGCAGTTCGCACTCGATCGCGCCGAGCGCACCCAGCACGTCGGCCTGCGACAGATCCCCCATCGTGCCGATGCGCAGAATCTTGCCCTTCAACTCCGCTTGACCACCGGACAGAACGATGCCGCGCTCTTCCCGCAACGCCTTTAACAAGCCGCCGGCGTCGATGCCGTCGGGGACGTGAGCCGCGACGACGGTCGGCGAATGCGCGCCCGGCTGCGAGAAGATCGAGATGCCGAGTGCCTCGAGACCCGCGCGAATCGCACGTGCGTAGGTCCAAAGCCGCATCCAAACGTGGCGCGCGCCTTCGCGGCCGTAGCACTCCAGCGCCTCGTCCAGCGCGAAGTACGCGCTGACCGGCGGCGTCCACGGTGTCTGCCCTTGCCGCGCAAACTCGCGCGCTTTGAGCAGATCGAAATAAAAGCGCGGCATGGGATTGCGTTCGATTCGCTGCCAAACCCGCGCTCCGGCTGCAACCATCGCCAATCCCGGAGGCGCGGCGAATACTTTCTGCGGAGCCGTCACGACGACATCGAATCCCCAGTCGTCCATTCGGAACTCCGAGGCCCCCATGCCGCTGACCGCGTCCACGACCGTGACCGCTCCGTGCTCGCGCGTTACCGCAGCGATTGCCGCCATGTCGTTTTGAACGCCGGTGGAAGTCTCGTTTTGCGTGAGCAGTACTCCCGCGATGCGCCGGCTTGCATCTGCTTTTAGGCGCTCGGCAAGTGCCTGCGGATCGAGCGCGTAGCCTGGCGCCGTCTCCAGCGTCTCAACTTCGCAGCCGTAGGTCTGCGCGATCGCGGCGAGACGGCGGCCGAAGAAGCCGACCGGGCAGGCAAGCAGTCTCTCCCCGGGTGCAAACGTGCTCGCTACCGCCGCTTCGAGCCCGCCCGTGCCGGAGCAGCCAAGTAGTACGACCTCGCCCGTCGTGCCGAACACCGGGCGCAAGCGCTCCACCAGCCGCCCCTGCAACGCCGCGAACTGGGGGCCGCGGTGATCGATCATCGCCCCGCTTGCAGCGACGCGCACCGATTCGGCAACGGTCACGGGGCCAGGTATGAACAATATCTGCTTTTTCATGAAACGCTCTCTCCAGTTGCGCCGTGCCGGCTTTCCGAGCCCGGGTTCCGTCTCCTTTGCAGGCGAAACGTGGCTGATCCCGCCCGGAAGATGCTCCACATCAGAGGGCCTCGCTTTGACGCACGTAGCCGACTTCCGCTGCCAAGCGGATGAGATCGGCATCGCGAACCGATCGCCGTTGCGAAGCAAACTCTTTGAATCTCATTTCGAGGGCGTTACCACGCGACTCGTCGCCATGGAATCCGAGCCGCGCGGCCCGCTTCAGAAGCGCATGGCGGCCGGAGTTTCGGCCGAGTGGCAAGCTCGTCGAAACGCCCACCGAAGCCGGATCGACGATCTCGTAGGTCGTGCGCTCCTTCAGCACGCCGTCTTGATGGATGCCCGATTCGTGAGCGAACGCATTCTTGCCGACGATCGCCTTGTTTTTTTGGACGGGCATGTGCGTTGCGGCAGCGACCGAGCGTGAAAGCCGTTGCAGTTGTGCCGCGTCGAAACGCGAGTCACACAAGAACAGATCCCGTCTCGCGCGCAACGCGCAGACGATCTCTTCAAGACCGCAATTGCCTGCGCGTTCGCCGATACCGTTGATCGTGCATTCGACCTGCTGGACGCCTCTTTGAAGCGCGGCCAGTGCGTTGGCCGTCGCCATACCTAAGTCGTCGTGCGTGTGAACGCTCAGCGCAACCTCTCCGACCCGATCGACGTGCTCGCGAAGATAGTCGATCAATTCGGAAAACTCGGCAGGCGTCGTGTACCCGACCGTGTCGGGGACATTGATGATCGTGGCGCCCGCAGCGATGACGGCGGAGAATACCTGCGCCAGATATGCTCGGTCCGTGCGGGTCGCATCCTCCGCGGAGAACTCAACCTCCGCGCAGCCCTTGCGCGCATAACGCACGCTCTCGACGGCTAATTCAAGCGCACGTGCGCGAGAGATGCACAAC
>JAJXWN010000224.1 GCA_021781595.1 bacterium
CACTTTTGCCGGCGCGCGGTTCACCTCGTCCGCGAGGACGACGTTCGCGAATATCGGCCCCGGTACGGTCGTAAATACGCTTTCGTGCTGATCGAATATCCGCGTGCCGACGATATCCGCCGGCAGAAGATCCGGAGTGAACTGAATGCGTCTGAACTGGCCGTCCAGCGCCGCGGCAAGTGCGCGGCACGCCAGGGTTTTCGCCAGCCCCGGTGGCCCCTCGAGCAGGACGTGCCCGTCAGCAATCAACGCGAGCACGAGCGACTCGACGACCTCGCGCTGGCCCACGATGGTCTGCGAGAGCGCATCGATGAGTTGCTGCGGACGTTTGGGATCGGTCATGGCATGTAGTGCTCCAACGAGGCTAGAACCTCGCGAATCGCGCGGTGCAGGTGTGGTTCGGGACAGAATGCGGCACGCTCCGCCGCTCGCAAGACGGTGCGCACGGCGAGATCGTGGGCGCCCGGACGGCGCAAGACGTCGGCCAGCGTTTCGCCCGTACCGGCGCCCGCCAAGGCCCACAGATACCGACGCAGTTCGAGCACTGTCGATCGTTCGGGATGCGTCGACAGGCGCTCGCGGAAGGCGCGCAACCGGTCCGCCGGTGCAGTAGCGGGCGGCAGCCGCGCCGGCTGCGCCACTCCCTCGTGCGCGGGCCGCTGCTGCGCCGGCACGCGCGACCGCCGCAGCAGCAGGAGCAGCAACGCCCCGGCGAGCAGCAGCAGCGCCGCAATGCCGCCGCCTGCCGGCAGCAGCCGGAAGACGCCGCGCGCGACCGCGGCGGGCGCCTCCAGACCGCCGCCCACGTGTAGAACCAATGCGTTGGAGATAAAGCGCGTGGGCCGGCCGTCGCGCGCGTCGACGGCGTCCAAATAGGCGGGATTCACGTGAATCGTACCGCTGCGGTGAGCGACGACCGTAATCGTTTCGCGATAGCGCGTACCGTTTGATCCGGCCACCAGGCGGCGCGCGTCTCCGAGCTCTTCCAGTCCGAAGAACGACGGCAGTACCAGGTTGTCCAGCCTGGACTCACTCTCCGCGACGCTCACGGCGATGATGAGATGGAACGGGCGCTCCAACTGTGGAGCGCCGGTGTCGCTGCTCAACGTAAAGCTCGTCACGTCGAGTAGCTGCAGGCTCTGCGCGCGCGCCTGCCCCGTCGAGAGCAGCAGCATTAGCGCGAGCGCGAACGCCGCTGGCGGTCGCAGCGCGGCGCGCGCCCCGGTCACGTGCCGATGCCCACGCTCGCGAGCCATTGCGCGAAGATGAGCCGCGCGTCTGACGGTCCTGGCGAAGCCTCCGGATGAAATTGAACGGCGGCGACCGGTAGCTCGCGATGACGGAACCCTTCGTTGGTGCCATCGTTGAGATTCACCATCGTTTCCTCGAGCGAAGGAGGCAGCGAAGCCGAGTCGACGGCATACCCATGATTGTGCGCAGTTATGATGACGTAGCCGCGCAGCAGATCCTTGACGGGATGATTGCCGCCGCGGTGTCCGTACGGTAGTTTGAACGTCGCGGCTCCGCAAGCTATCG
The DNA here is from genome assembly GCA_021781595.1 of bacterium. Lineage (GTDB taxonomy): Bacteria > Vulcanimicrobiota > Vulcanimicrobiia > Vulcanimicrobiales > Vulcanimicrobiaceae > JAJYFL01. Next base: position 1,537 of record JAJXWN010000224.1, read on the forward strand.
CAATGAGTTGATGGCCGAGGCAGACGCCGAAGAGCGGCCGCTTTCCGAGCAGCGCGCGCAGTGTTTCGATGGTCTGCGGGAGATCGGTCGGGTCTCCCGGCCCTGGGGAGATGAAGACCGCCCGCGGCTCGTGCAACATAATCTCCTGCGCCGTCGCGTCGTACGGCACGACGGTAACGCCAACCCCAAGAGCCTCGAGGTCGCGCAGGATAGCGCGCTTGACGCCGCAGTCGATCAGCACCACGCGTGGCGCGTCGGGCGGCCCCTCCCTGCGCTGCGCGCGCGCCGCTACGCCGGCCACGAGATCTTTGGTCGTAGCGCTGCGCGCGAACGCCGTCAGGCGCGCTTCGGCGGAGGCAAGCGCCGCATCCCCCACTGCGAGCGCGGCCCAGATCGTCCCATGCTCGCGTAACGCAATTGCGATCGCCCGGGTATCGGCGTCGAGCAGCGTCGGCACGCGTTGCTCGACGAGCCAACTCGGCAGATCCTGACGCGAAGAGCGATGAGACGGATGGCGCGCGATACGCTTGATTACCGTGCCCGCGGCGCAGGCACGCGGATACTGCGCGGCCGCACCGGAGATACCGTAATTACCGATCATCGGGTACGTGAAGGTCAATATCTGACCGGCATACGACGGGTCGGTAAGCGCCTCTTCGTAACCGGTCATCCCGGTATAGAAGACGGCCTCGCCCAACGCCAGGCCTTCGTAATCCAGTCCGCTGCCATCAAAGCGCGTTCCATCCGCCAGGAAGAGCGCCGCTTGTTTCATCGCAGCAGCCCGCCCGCCATACGCACGCGGCCGCCCACGATCGTCGCGACCGCCCGGCGGGGCAAGCGCTGGCCGGCAAATGGGGTGTTCTTGCCCTTAGAGCGGAAACTATCCGGGTCGACTACCCACGGGCGGTCTGCAAAGATCGTGACGTCGCCAGGCGCACCGACGGCCAGGCTACCGCCGCGTACGCCCAAGATGCGCGCGGGGTTGCACGAGAGCAGTTCCACGAAGCGCGCCACCGGTAGATCCGGCAGCGCTGCGGCATAGGCGCCCACGGCGATCTCAAGCCCGCTGAATCCGGCCGCCGCGTCGGGCAACGCCGCCGTCTTCGCCGAGCGTTCGTGCGGCGCATGGTCGCTGGCAAAGGCATCGACGGTACCGTCGCGCACCCCATCTCGCAGCGCGCGCGAATCTCTTGCCGCACGCAGCGGTGGGTTCACCTTCGCACCCGAACCGAACTCGCGTATCGCGTCTTCCTGGAATAGCAGATGGTGCGGCGTGACCTCGCAGGTCGCATGGTTGCCGCGGCTGCGCGCCCAGCGCACCAGTTCGATCGCTCCGCGCGTCGAGAGGTGCGCCATATGCCAACGCTTTCCTGTCGCCGCCGCGATCAAGAGATCGCGCGCGACGACGACATCCTCGGATGCCGCGCAGCTGCCGGCGAACCCTAGCTCGCGCGAGAGCGCCCCTTCGTTCATCACGCCATTGCCTTTGAGGCGGTCGTCCTCGCAATGCGAGATGAAGCAGCCACGAGTCTCAAGCGCAGCCATCGCCGCCGTACGCAGCACTCCGGCGTCCATCACCGTGTTGCCGTCGTCGCTGAAGGCAACGGCCCCCGCACGCGCAAGAGAGTCGTAATCGAGGATATCCGTTCCCTTACGAGCGCGCGTAATGGCGGCGATTGGATAGACCCGACAGCGAGCTGTCGGGTCTTCGGCGACACGGCGAACGAGCCCGGCCTCGTCCAGCGTTGGAAGCGTGTTCGGCATGCAGGCCACCGCCGCGTAACCGCCCGCTACTGCGGCCGCGGTCCCCGTCGCGACGCTCTCTTTTTCGGGCTGACCCGGATCGCGCAGGTGGACGTGCATGTCGATGAATCCGGGCGCAACGTAGGCGCCGCGTGCGTCTAGGACCTCTTCTTCTCCAGCGGGCGCGAGATGTTCGCCGAGCTCGGCGATGAGGCCGTCGCGAATGCGCAGATCCAGAATCCCGTCCAG
>JAJXWN010000225.1 GCA_021781595.1 bacterium
GCGGGACGGCCTTTTTTCGCGGAGGACGACGAGACTGCGCTAGGGGGTGTTCCCCGGTACGATGTTCAGATTGCCCGAGGGGATCGACCCGAGGGCGACATCGATCTGCTTGACCTCCCCCTGGCTCCAGACTCGCAGGTGCAGCGTATCGCCGGGCTTGTGGCTCTTTATGATCTTCTGGAATTGGGACGATGAAGTGATGCGGGCCCCGTCCACGGATTGGATGACGTCGCCGGCCTGGAGCTTGGCCTTGGCGGCCGGCGAGCCCTGGGCGACCGCGGCGATAACCACCCCGTCACCGAGGTAGTTCAACTGGCGGCGCAGGTTGTTGTCGATGCTCTGGTAGTAGACGCCCAGGTAGGTTACGTTCGGCCCGTTGTACTCGCCGGGATGGCGCTCGAGGGAGGCGACGACCTGCTTCACCAGGTCGATCGGAATCGCGAAGCCGATGTTTTGGGCCTGCGTGGCCGTCAGTTGGTTGATGCCGATGACGTTGCCGTTCATGTCGATGAGCGGCCCGCCCGAGTTCCCCGGGTTGATCGGTGCGGAGGTTTGGAGCAGGCCCGTGAAGCGCCGAGCGGTCGTATCCTGCCCGCCGGCCACCTCGGTCCGGTTGAAGCCGGAGACGACCCCGACCGTCACCGTGTTCTGCAGTTCGAGCGGCTCGCCGATGGCGATAGCCCACTGCCCGAGCTGCAGCTTGGAACTGTCACCCAGTTGCAGCGGCGGCGGAAGTTTCGGGTAGTTGTTCACTTTGACGAGCGCGACGTCGACGGCCGGGTTGACCGCGTAAACGGTGCCCTTGATGCGGTCGCCGTTCTTGAAGACGACGACGACCTTGCTGTCAGGCTTCCCGTTCGGGCCGGTCACGACGTGCGCGTTGGTGACGATCAGGCCCTTGGACGAGATGACGAAGCCCGATCCGGAGGCGGGCTCCTTATAAGGAACGTTCTGGTAAAACTGTCCGAAGGGATCGACCGGGACCTGCTGGACGCCGCTGATCGTGACGTCGATCGCAACGACGGAGGGGAGCGTGCGCTTCACCGCATCCACGATGAGCTGCTGGTCGCTAACGGCCGCCAGTGGAGCGGCGCTGACCGCGGGCGGCGTGTGGTTTGGCCCGGCCACGCCGGCAAAATGGGTGCTCGCGTAGAGCATCATCACGAAGGAGCCGATGATCGCGCCTACGAGTGCGACGATGACGGTGGGCAAAACGCGGTTTTTCAACATGCCTCTCTTACGATTCAAGCGGTGGGGGAATCACGAACCGTTCTACCCCGATAACGACGAAAAGTAGCGCGAGGGTTACCTGCCGGCCGGCGGCCCGTCTGAGACGACGAGACCGTCCCGCAGGCGGATGATCCGTTGAGCGTGATTGGCGACCCCTTCGTCGTGCGAGACCAGGATGATCGTGCGCCCCCTGGCGTTGAGCGTAGCGAAGAGCGCCATGATCTCCTCGCTCGTCTTGGAATCCAAGTTGCCGGTCGGCTCGTCTGCGAGGAGTACCGCGGGGTCGTTGACCAGCGCGCGGGCGATGGCGACCCGCTGCTGCTGCCCTCCGGAGAGTTCGTTGGGCTTGTGGCGGGCGCGGTCGCCCAGCCCTACCTCGGCCAGCTGTCTCTGGGCCGCGGCGGTGCGCTCTCGTCCGGGCACGCCTGCGTAGAAGAGCGGCAGGGCGACGTTTTTGAGCGCGTCGGTACGCGCGAGCAGGTTGAACCCCTGAAAGACGAAGCCGAGCTTCCGCAGGCGGATCTCGGCCAGGCGGTTGTCGTCGAGCTCCGAGACGTCGACCCCGTCGAGCCGATAGCTGCCGGTCGTCGCCCGGTCGAGGCAGCCGAGCACGTTCATGAGTGTCGATTTGCCCGAGCCGGACGGCCCCATGACCGCGACGTACTCTCCCCTTGCGATGGTAAAAGAGACGCCGCTCAGAGCCTGGACTTCGAGGGAGCCCATCGAGTAGGTCTTGGTGACGTCCCGGACGTCGATCGCCAACGGCGCTTGGTTATTCATAGCGTAACGCTTCGATCGGATCCAAACGCGCCGCACGGTAGGCCGGATAGGTACCGAACGCCAGTGTGACGACGATGGTGAAAGCGCCCGCGATCAGCAGCGATTCGACCCACGGCAGCGGAGCGACGTACCCCGTGACTTTGACGATTGCGAACTGGTTGACGATCCATCCGATGGAGAGTCCGATCGCGAGCCCGATGCCGCAGCCGAAGCCGCAGAGTAGCAGCGCCTCGATGAAGAACTGCGCGAGTATCTGCCCGCGGCGGGCGCCGATGGCCTTGCGCACGCCTATCTCGCGCGTGCGCTCGGTGACCGAGACGAGCATGATGTTCATCACTCCGATTCCGGCGACGACGAGTGAGACCGCGCCGATCAAAGCGACGACGATGGTCAGGACGCCGAAAATGCCGTTGATGCCCTTAGTGAGTTGGGACTTGTCGAACGTTTGGTATTGCAAGCCCTTTTGGTTTCCGTGCAGAGCCTTCAATTGTTTCATCACGGCGATCTCGGTAAGATTCATGCGGGAGGCGTCGGCGACGATGAAGCGCGCGGCGCCGGCTACGCCGTCGTGCACGTATTGATTGACGTAGGTGGTATACGGGATCGTGATATCGCCGCCGAACTGGGCGTTTATGAACCCGCGCTTCGGCGCTGCCAGCACGCCTACGACGACGTAGCGATGTATGCCGGCGTAGATGCTGCGCCCGGTGGGATCGCCGCCGTGCGGGAAGAGCTTCTGGTACGACCGGTACGAGATGACGGCTACGTTGGTCGCGTCGGCGATATCGCTCGAAGAAAAACGGCGGCCGTAGAGGAGCGGCGAGTCGTTGAACGGCTGGTTGGAGTCGGGCGTCAGAAAGTAGCGCGCTTGGTGGTGCCCGTTCTGAATCAAGAAATTCTGTCCGCCGAGCGGTATGCCTTGCTCGATATTCGGCACGTCCTGCTCGATGGCGGTGATGTCGGTGAGCTTGATGGCCGCCCGGCGAAAGTTCCCCTGCACGGCGTTCGGCGCGACGATGAACGAGTTGTCGGCCATGTCGCCGAGGGCACCGTTGACCGCGCCGGCCATGCTGCTGCCGAGCACTTGGATGGCGATCACGGCCCCGACGCCGATGATGAGCCCGGTCATCGTCAAGAGCGACCGCACTTTATTGGCAAAGAGCACGCGCAGGGCTTCTTCGAAATAGATCACGGGCGGTACGCGCTCACGATCGCAGCGCCTCGATCGGGTCCATCTTGGCCGCTCGCACCGCGGGGTACATGCCGAAGACCATGCCTACGGTGATCGAGAACGTGATCGCGATGCTTACGATCAACAGATAAGGGATGAGAATCTCGCCGAGCTTCTGGCTGATGACCGAGGCGGCGCCGATCGTGATCCCCAAACCCAGAACCATGCCGATGCCGCCGCCCGCGAGCGATAGCAGCAGCGCTTCCATGAGAAACTGCAGGGTAATATCGCTGCGGCTGGCGCCGATCGATTTGCGGATGCCGATCTC
>JAJXWN010000226.1 GCA_021781595.1 bacterium
CGACGCGAGAGCCTCGTGCGTCGTCGATATGCAGCGGCCCGCGACCAGCAGTCCGTCGACGTGCGCCGGCAGCAGGCACCGGTACGGAATCTCGTAACTCGCGCCGTCGGGAAGACGCTGCGTCGTCGTTCCGCTGCCCGAGGGATCGTGCAGGTCGATCGGGTACGCGCTGCGCGCGATCGCATCGTCGAACGAGCGCGCGCGCAGCACGTCGTCGCCCGTGAGCGTATACGCGCCTTCGATCCGGCGAGATTCTCGGATGCCGATCTGCGCTGCGGTCGCGGCAAGCCGAGCGTTTTCAAAGCCGGGCACGCGCCCGCGAAAGAACGCCAACAACTGCATCACCTGCAGGCGTCCCTCGATTTCGGCTCGGGTCAAGTCGTCGGGATCGAGCGGATCGATGTCGACGACGCGCGTCATATTCACCGTCACTTCGTCGGCATAGGGCGTGATGAAGAACGAGACGAGATCGCGCGGAATCGTTACGGAGCCGTCTGCCTGCGCCTGCTGCCAGAGATCGTACAGGCCGGCGACCGCCGTCAGCGCCGGCGCGCTGCGCTCGTGAGCTTTGAGCGTCGTGCGCATCTGATCTGGATGCATGCGCACGTACGCGGCGGTTTTCGCCAGATCGACGTGGCTCAAGCGAAACATCAAGCTAGCGGGCTGCACGCGGCCGCTCTCGTCGCCCTGCTGCGTCCCCACTCCGGCCGACGCCGCGACGTAAGCATCGGCCGTGGCGTCGATGGTGACGCGCGCGCGGTACTCACGAACGCCGCCCACGGTCGCGAAACGAGCCCCCTCGACCCCGCGAGCGGCACCGGCAAGCGCCTCGAGGAAGTAGGCGTGCAGCAACAGATCGACGCGTGCCTCACGCATCATCTCGAACAGCAACGCCTTGTGCGCTTCAGGATCGAAGGGCGTTATCGTGGGGACGTAATCCGACGAGTCGTGCAGATGGCCTGGCGACGCGCCCTTGCGCATCAGCCGCTCGACGATCTCTTGGGCGATCCCGCCGACGATCCGCTGCGAGCCCGAATGGAACGTCATCCACGGCCCGACCATCGAGGCCGTCGCCGTGCCTCCGAGAAACCCGTAGCGCTCGACCAGCATCGTGCGCGCGCCGTGGCGAGCCGAAGCGATGGCGGCGGCGCAGCCGGCATTGCCGCCGCCGACGACCAAGACATCGTATTCGTGCATAGAGGCTTCCGTTCGACGTCCCTCGCGCCCCGGCTTGTCGCGGCAGGCTATGGCGGTTCGGTGCGAAATGCAATGCACCATGCCGATAGCGATCCGTGCGGCCGCCATGCTCGCTCGATAGCGGCGAGCCGCACGATGTACGCCCGTTCGGCCAAGTACTACGACGCGCTCTACCGGGCGCTCGGCAAGGATTACGCCGCCGAAGCCGCGCGCGTCGCTGGGATCGTCGACGCCCGCAAGCGCTCGGCCGGCCGAACTCTGCTCGACGTAGGATGCGGCACCGGCATGCACGTGCAGCACCTGCGCGAGCGCTTCGACTGCGAAGGCCTCGATCTCGACCGGAACCTGCTGGAGATCGCGCGCGAACGTAATCCGGGCATAACCTTTCACCAGGCCGATATGACCAGTTTCAACCTCGGCAAGCGCTACGACGCGATCGTCTGTCTCTTCAGTGCGATCGGCTACTTGCCGAACGTGGCACGGCTCGAGCAGACGCTCGCGACCTTCGTACGCCATCTCCAGCCGGGAGGCGTCATCGTCGTCGAGTCCTGGATCCACCCCGAAGACTGGACCGACGGCTTTGTAAACGCGCTCTACGTCGACGAGCCGGAGCTGAAAGTCGCGCGGATGAGCGTCTCGCGGCGCGACATGAAGACGTCGATCCTGAACTTCCACTTCATGGTCGCCTCGCGGGACGGGATCCGGACGTTCACCGAACCGCACCGGCTGACGCTCTTCAGCGACCGGGAGTACCGGGGTGCCTTCAGCCGGGCCGGCCTCTTCGCCGAGTGCGCAGAGACGGGCCTGACGGCCGGCCGGAGCCTCTACGTGGCATATTCGCACCCGCAATAAGAGACTGGAAAACCAGGGAGACGCCCGGCGAAGGTTAATCTTCGTTCCGCAATGCTGTTTCAACGTGTAAAGCCGCTCGCGACGATACTCGCGGAGGGCAGTGACGAACAACACGGGCTTAAACGTTCCCTGGGCCCCTGGGCGCTGACGGCGATGGGCATCGGCGCGATCATCGGCACCGGCATCTTCGTGCTGACCGGAGTCGCGTCGGCAACCCGAGCTGGCCCGTCGGTCACGCTCTCGTTTGTGGTAGCCGGCATCGTCAGCGCGCTCGCCGCGCTCTGCTATGCGGAGGTCTCGAGCAAGATCCCGATCTCGGGCAGCGCCTACACGTACACGTATGCCACGATGGGCGAATTTCTGGCATGGGTTATCGGTTGGGACCTGGTTCTGGAATACGCGTTGGGCGCCTCGACCGTGAGCATCGGGTGGTCCGGCTACTTTGCGAATATTTTGCGCCAAACGCACCTGAGTTGGCTGAACATCTCGCCGATGTGGGCGAACGGGCCGCACTGGGGTCTTGCCGGCCAAGCCGGCATCTCAGGCTACGCGAATCTGCCGGCCGCGGGTATCATTCTCATCATCACCGCGCTGCTCGCGCGCGGCACGAAAGAATCCGGAACGGTCAACGCGGTCATCGTCAGCATCAAGCTGCTGATCGTCGCCTTCTTCATTATCGTGGGCCTGGGCCACATCGACGGAGCGAATTACCATCTGCCGGCCGGCCCCCTGACCGGAATGGGCGGCTACTTCCCGTTCGGCTGGACCGGAATGCTCGGCGGTGCCGCGTTCATCTTCTTCGCATACATCGGTTTCGACGCGGTTTCGACAACCGCCGAAGAAGCGAAGAATCCGGGCAAAGACTTGCCGTTCGGCATTCTGATGAGCTTGGCGGTCTGCACGATCCTCTACATCATCGTCGTCGCGATTCTGAACGGCATGGTGCCATTCTACAAACTGAACGTCGCCTTCCCCGTAGCCTTCGCCATGAACTATGTCGGTTTGAACTGGGCCGGCGTCGTCATCTCGGTCGGCGCAATCGCCGGTTTGACGACAGTCCTGCTCGTCATGATGTTCGGCCAAAGCCGCATCTTCTTCGCGATGTCGCGCGACGGATTGATACCGCCGTCGTTCACGCGCATTCATCCGATCTGGCGCACGCCGGTCTACTCCACCTGGTTCTTCGGCATCGTCATTGCAATAATCGCCGCGTTCACGCCGATCAACATCGTCGGCTCACTCACCAACATGGGAACGCTGGCGGCGTTCATTCTGGTTTCTATCGCCGTGCCGATCCTGCGCCGGCGGCATCCGGAGCTGCAAGGTGCATTCAGCGTACCGTTCGGGCCGTACCTGATCCCGATACTTTCGGCCATCACGGCGCTGGGACTGATCTATTACTTGAGGATCGGCAATCCGCTCTTCTACGGCATACCGATCGTGTGGTT
>JAJXWN010000227.1 GCA_021781595.1 bacterium
CTTCAGCGCCGACCGGAAATCGTGCAGTCGTTCTTTACGACACCGACAACATGCTATGCGGGCGAATGAGACACTCTGTCAACTGCCGGATTAACAACATCGATTTCGCGACCCCATCCGGTAAATGCGGGATCAGTGCAATTTTGTCGGATCGATCCGCCAAAGACACTCGCAGTACTCGTTATAAACCCAGATCAGTCCGTGGACATCGCTTACGAACGTCCCATGCACGTCATCAGAATCCGCTCCGATGCGGAATACCCGATACGCTCCGCCGGCGCCGACGCGCGCGATCGTTCCCGCATTAGCGATATTGCCGTTCTTCCCGCTGAAATCAAAGTTGAACCACACATCACCGTTCGGCGCTTCATAACCGAGCGTCGTCACCGAACCCGGCGGCACGAAGCCGATGAGCCGGTGCCCCGGCTCAAGCCATACCGGGCTGCGTGCCGCGTAAGGGGCGAACCTGACGACGACGCGCTGCCCGTCCCGACCGTAAGGGAGCGACAGCGTTCCACGCTCAGGGCCCCAACTGCCGTAGCGCGGAGAGCGAAGCGCAGCGTCGATCCATCGCGCGCGCTGCGCGCTCGCCACGCAGAGCGTTAACCGGCCGTCGCGAACCATCCCGATCTGCCGGCCGTACATGAAGAGCAACCAGAGCGTTCCGTTATCGTCTACGCGCGCCGCGTGCACTGAGCCGTAAGATTCCTCGCCGTAATCGTGAGGATTGCGTGGAAGCGCGTAGGTGACGACCGCTCTCGTGCGCTCCTTCACGTAAAGCGGCTGCGCCGGCCCACATGCGAGTGTTCCGGCGAGAGCAATGGCTATCACAGCGTTATCCTCACATATGAATATCTGTTCTGGTCGCAGCGCGGAGGCTACGTTATCGGCTCTCCAAACCCCTCCGGAAACGCATTGGGCGGGGCTTTGCGCCGGGCCGCGGGCCTTTTCGGCAAGCGACTAAATCCCGCCGGCCTGCCCCCAGAGCGGGACGTCTTGCGGCACCGTGAGGTCGCCGCTCTCGGTGCGCCACGCCGCGAAACGCTCGATGTCGCCGAACGCGAGTTTCGAGATATGGTGGATGAAGGTTCTGCCGGCCGACAGGGTCGGCAGATCGGTCGTCATCACCGCGATGACGTAAGGCGCCGGGCGCGCGTAGACGATGCCCACGTCGTCGAGCGTGTCGTCAAAGGACCCCGTTTTGTGCGCGATCGGTATGCCTTCGGGAAGCGGTTCGGGGAGCAGCGTATTGATCTGCTGATCTTCGAGTATTGCGATCATCGCCCGCGACGACCAGGCGTCGACGAGCTCGCCGCGGGCCATCAGCGTGAGCAGTTTCACCATATCGGCCGGCGACGTTCGCAGCGTCCTGCGAATGCTGTAATGCTGCGTGTAGATATAGCTCGCGAGTTCGGTGTGGTCGAGGCCTAGCTCGTGCATCGCTGCGTTGACGTTTCCGCGGCCCACCAACCTGATAAGCATGTTTGCGGCGGTATTGTCGCTGACCGTGATCATGAGTTTGAGTAGGTTAGATACGGAATAGGTGCTGCCGACGGGAGCGTCGCACAACCAGCCCGACCCCCAATCGCGGTCTCGCGCCAAGAGCGTGACGCGCGTGTTCAAATCGAACCTGCCGAGTTCGAGTTGGCGGAAAACCTCCACCATTACGGGAACCTTGATGGTTGATGCCGCTGGCATCGCTGCGTTGGCGTGAATCGCCGTCGTGTAACCGGTGGTGAGGTCCTTGATCTCCATTGCGACTCGGCCCGGCGCCCGCGCCGACGCGCGATGGAGCGCCTGCTGTAGCCGCTCGATGGGCAGCGGAACGTACGCGTTTGCGGCCGCGCCGGCCGGCGCCGGTGCGAGCGCGAGGGCGAACAAGAGCACTGCGCGTCGCATCAGTATGGGACCCCGTCGGAGGCGGGAGCGCGCACTTTCCCAACCAGACCGCAGAGTGCGACGAGAGCGGCGAGGTACGGAAGCGCCTGCATCGCCTCGCTCGGCAGCCAAGCGACGCGGCCCTGCAGAACGAATTGAAGCGCTTCGAAGAAACCGAAGAACACCGCGGCTCCGGTCGCGCCCCACGGAGTCCAGCGCCCGAAGATCACGGCCGCCAATGCGATGAAGCCGCGTCCGGCCGTCATTCCTTCGGAGTAGATGTTTACTTCGCCGATCGAGAGAAACGCGCCGCCCAGGCCCGCAAGCGCTCCGCTGATTACTGCCGCGTAGATCCGAAAGCGCAGGGGATCGAGCCCCGCCGACGTTACCGCGCGGGGGTTCTCGCCGCAGGCCCGCACGCGCAGCCCCCACGGCGTGCGGTAGAGGACGTGGTGCAATGCGAAAGCGCAGACGAACGCAAATAGGATCAACAGCCAGTACCATCGCCCGAGCGCATGAACTTGCGGGCTCGCGCCCGGCTGGTTGAAGAGGAGCACGAGGCCGTAGGCCGCGCCGCCGGCAGCGATGAGATTGATGCCCATGCCGGCGACGATTTGATCGACTTTGAATTTCGTCGCCCCATAACCGAGAACGAAACCGAGGATCGCACCGACGGCAACGCCTGCGACGAGGCCGACGGCCGCGTTACCGGTCGCGTACGAGGCGACGACGGCCGCAAAGGCGCCGCCGGTCATCATCCCCTCCAAGCCGATGTTGACGATGCCCGACCGCTCGGATATGACCCCGCCCAGCGCCGCGTAGACGATCGGCGCCGATTTGACGAGCGTCAGCAGAACGAGCGTGGCGAGCGCTCCATGCACGAAGTCCATCATACGGGTGCACTCTCCGTTCGCGTAGCGACGTAACGGCGCGCCGCCAAAATCAGAATGATACACCCTTCGATGACGTGGATCGCGTCCTTGGGTACTTGGGCGACCGCTTGCATGGCGAGTCCTCCCGATTCCAGGATACCGAAACCGAATGCCGCAACGCAGACCCAGAGAGGATCCAGGTCGCCGACCAGCGCGACGGCGATCGCCGTGAAACCATATCCAGGCGAGAGTTCGGTGTTGAACGTGTGCATCACGCCGGTTACGATCGTGGCGCCGCCCAGACCGGAGATCGCACCCGAGAGCGCGAGCGTCAACCACGTCATGCGCCGCATCTGCACGCCGTTGCGGCGCGCGGCTTCAGGTGCCTCTCCAACCGCGCGCAGCTCGTATCCGAAGATGGTGCGCGTTAGGACGAAGCGCAGGAGGAATGCGAGCGCGATGGCGACGAGGATCGAGATCGAGAGACGCGTGTCGGGGACGATTAGCGGAAGCCACGCGCTATGAGGCAGCGGGGCGGTTTCGGCGCCCGTTGCCTGAGGGCTGCGCAGCGGGCCGACGACCAGGTAGCTCGCTAGCGCAGCCGCAACGAAATTGAGCATCAGCGTAGAGATGATTTCGTTGGCGTTGAAATACGCTTTCATCCAACCGGCCAAGCCGCCCCACACGCCGCCGGCGATCGCGCCCAAACCGAGTAGCACGACGGCCGCTACCGCGGTCGGT
>JAJXWN010000228.1 GCA_021781595.1 bacterium
ACGGTTGCAGATGCCAACCTTGGCGCGAAACTCGTCGCGCAGAGCGGCTGCGAGGGATGCCACGGCGCGAACTTCCAAGGCGGCGTCGGCCCGAAGCTCTACGGCATCGAGCACCGGCTGACGCCCGCGCAGATCGCAGATTTCATTCGGCATCCACGCGCGCCGATGCCGGACTTCGGTTTCACCGGCGCGCAGATCTCGGAGATCGTCGCCTATCTTTCGGGCCTCGACGGCGGTGCCGCAGGCGACCGCCCGACCATCGCTTTCGAACCTGCAAAGCCGGCCACGAGCACGACGATCATCGTGCATTTCCCAACGCCCCCGCGAGAAGCGACGGCGACGGCGATCATGCAGATGGGGCGCTCGAAGCACAACGTCGTTACGCAGCTCAAGCCCACGAACGATCCGCACGTATGGACCGGGAAACTAGAGTTCTCGATGGCCGGTCCCTGGACGATTCAGATAGAATACGACGGCACCACGATCGAAAAGCCGATCGAGGTAGGAGGCGGCCAATGAGGCGTTCCACGTTCCTCTATTCCGGCGCCGGCGCGATGCTCGCCGTAACGCTGCCGGCCATGCGCAAGCGCGCGCTCGCCCAGGACGTCATCGACCTCACGCTTACCTCGGCGCCCCTGCAGTTCGCCCCGGTAAGCGGCATCTCGTTCGCGGGACTCGCCTATAACGGTACGATCCCGGGCCCTTTGCTTCGCGTCACGCACGGGCAACGCGTCCGCATTCGCTACGTCAACCACAGCGGCGTCGCGACGACGGTGCACTGGCACGGCATGATCTTGCCCAACGACATGGACGGCGTGCCCGGCGTCACACAACCGGCCGTCCCCGACGGCGGCAGCTTTATGTACGAGTTCGCGCCCGGCCCGCCGGGGACTCGCTGGTATCACGATCACGCGGCGCATCTTGCGGCCGTGCGCGGGCTCTTCGGCATGTTCGTCGTCGACGATCCGCACGACCAACCGGCCGGCGCGGAGTTTGCCCTGGTCTTTCACGACGTTCCCAGCATGCGCAGCGTCTACGCGGCGATGAAGGGGACGAGCAATGCCCCGATGGTCGATCCGATGGGATCGCCCGAGATGGACGAGATGCGGCCAGGCGATCGCATGGGCGACGAGGTCGCCTATCCCGCGCATTGCATCGACGGTGCGAGCTATCCCGGCACGAAATCGCTCGCGGTGAAGGTCGGGCAGCGCGTGCGCTTGCGCATCCTCAACGCCAGTCCCACGCAGACGCGCTACGTGCGGCTGGCGGGACACCGTCTGCTCGTAACCCACGCGGACGGCAACCCCCTCGCGCGGCCGATCGAGACCGAGGCCCTGCGCATCGGCGTCGCAGAACGCTACGATGCATGGTTCGAAGTTACGAGACCGGGTGCGTGGCTGCTGCAAGGCATATCGGCCGATCCGCTCGAGTTCGAGCAGGCCGTGGTCGTGCACACCGAAGGTATGGGAAACGCGCCACCGATGGGCAACCCGCAGACTCTCGAGGGCGTCGACTACTTCACTTACGAAAAGGCCGGCGGCATCGGCAGTTCGGTGGACGAGACCGGCGTTACGCTGCGCCAGCCGTTCGTGCTCGGCGGCGGGGGATACGGCTCGTCGATTTGGGCGATCGACGGCAAGCAATGGCCGAACACACCCAAGATCCGGGTTCGCCACGGTGACCGCGTCCTCGTGCGCTTCACGAACAAGACGGACATGGAGCATCCGATGCACTTGCACGGCCACGTCTTCCACGTCGTCGAAATCAACGGTAAGGCGCTCGCGCGGCCGTTAGCCAAGGACGTGTCGCTGGTTCCCGCGAACGGCGGGACGTTGAGCTGGATCTTCGACGCCGACTCGCCGCCCGGGCGCTGGCTGCTGCACTGCCACAACGACGTGCACATGATGGACGGAATGATGACCGAGGTTGACTACCTCACGTGATGCATGACGGAACGATAGGGCGGCGCATCGGCCTGGGGCTGCTGCTGGGGCTACCGGCGGCGGTGCTCGCGCACGTCGCGGTCTTCGGCAACGAGCACGTCATCGGCGGCACTCAGCACGGATCGCTCCTCACCGCTACGTTCGTCGCGGCAGCCGCGGCGCTCGCTGCGCTGGCGTTCGCCGCGCTTCGCTGCGCCCGAAGCGTCGCCGCGGGGTCGGTTCTCTCGGCGTGCCTGCGCCCAACTCTTCCCTCGGCGGCTGGACTCTTCGCCGCGTCGGCACTGTGGTTCGCCGGTATCGAATCGTTCGAAGCTCCCCATGCGATCCCGGGCCTGCTCGCTGCATCGGTCCTGGCGGCCGTCAGTCTTGCAATAGTCGCGGCGTCACACTGGTTCGTACGCGCGCTGGCCGCGGTCGCCTTAACGCTTTTTGCGCCGCCCTCAGCCCGGCGCACCCCGCTCGCGCTGCTGCGGCGCGCGGCTCGCACCGTTCGCCTGCGCCCGGCCGGCGAGCGCTGCTACCTCTTCTCTCGCCCGCCACCCCGGCCGCCGTTCGGTTTTCCGGGGATCCTCGGCGCGCAGATTCGCGGCGCATAGGGCCCCCTAAGCCTACACCTCGCTTCCAACAATTTTTTGGGAAGGCTCTTCATGCGCAATCCGCTTGCGGCCGCGTGCGCGGTCGTGCTATGCGTTGCTGCCACCGCGCCCGCGTTCGCCACGACGGCAGGCTTGGTACGCGGCAACGTCCTCCTCAACGGCGCTCCGCGCGCCGGCATCCAGGTCGTCGTCAAAGGCGACGGCACGCTCTTACGCACCACAACCGATGCATCCGGCAACTTCGTCTTTCCACGCGTTCCGTTCGGGCATTACACGATCGTAGCTCACGCACGCGGCGTCCCGGATGCCGCGCGGCAGATCGACGTTGCCAGCGACTCCGTACTCTCCATCGACCTCCTTCTCGGAGAGCTGCGCGTCATCGCACAGACCTCGGTATCTGCAAGCGCGGGCGCCTCGGGGACGCCGGTCTCCGTCAATACGATTGGGCACCAAGAACTCGCCGCTCTGCCAACCAACGGTAATCTCGACCAAGTCATCGAGACGGTCCCGGGGATCATCCCGTTCTCGTACAACGAACCGATCGCGAACGGCTTTCACGGTATCGCCTACGAGATCGACGGCGCGCCGATACCGCTTGCGACAAGTTCGAACTTCGCGCAACTGATCGACCCGAGAAACGTCGATTCGGTGGAGATCATCACGGGGGCATTTCCGGCCGAATACGGCGGCAGCCGCATGGGCGCGCTCATCAACATCGTCACCAACCGGGCGAATGCCCTCAAGCGAGCCTTTTCGGGAAGCCTCTCGGGCGGCACCGGCAACTACGGGCAGTCGCTCGCGAGTCTGAGCGCGCGCTCGCGCTTCGGGAAGACCAGCGTTTTCTTCAACGCCAACGCGCAGCGGACGCTGCGCGGATTGGATACGCCGACCTTCGCTCCGCA
>JAJXWN010000229.1 GCA_021781595.1 bacterium
GCTACAATTGGTGCGGTTCGGCGGTCTCCGCACAGCGCGCGAGCGGGCTCGAGACGACGCGGCCGGCGGAGACGCCTTCCAGCGCACGCGCGAGCGCCGCGGCCTGCGCGCGACCCGTCGCCGTAAGGCGCGACTCGCGCCGGCCCTGATAGCGCCCCTCGCGGTTCCAGTCTGTCTCGCCGTGCCGCGCGACGTAGACGATCACAGGTTGACCAAGCGAATCGCCATGATGTTTTCGGCTGCCGCGATCGCGTCCACTACGGCGTGCTCGATCTCCCGATCGACCTCCAGCACCATCATCGCCTCGCCGCCATGCGCCGAGCGGGCGACGTGCATGGTCGAGATGTTGACGTTCTCCCGGCCGAGGATCGTGCCGATGCGCCCAACCATTCCGGGTACGTCGCGATGGCGCGTGACCAGCATCGTTCCGGCAGCGACGGCGTCGATTTCAAAGCCGTCGATCTCGACGATCCGGGGACCGTGCGGCAGAACGGTACCGGCGATACGATGCTCGCCCGCCGCGACGACGAGCGTCGAACGGAACGGCGTGCTGTTGCGTTCGTGTGAGATCACGACGCGCACGCCGAGCTCGTGCGCGACCGCTATCGCATTGACGGCGGTTACGCGCCGGTCGGTCACGTACGGCAGCGCACCCGCAAGCAGTGCCGCTACGAACGGGCCAGCCTCGAGCGACTCGATCTCCCCCTGCAGCACGATCGCGATCTCGTGGCGCAGCGCTTCGTCGAAGAGTTGCGGCAGCAGCGCGCCGAGCGTGTACGTAAGATCGACGAAACCACCCGCGCGCTCGGCATCCACGCCTGTGAGCATCGGCGCGTTGACCGCACCGCTCGCGGGCCGGCCGCCGAGCACGCGTACGACGTCGCCCGCGAGTTGCATGGCGATCCGCTCCAACGCTTCGAACGTGGAGCCGCCTAGGTGCGGCGTCGCGACGACGCATTCGTGCGCCATCAACTTCGCCGACGCGGAACCGGCCGGCGGTGGTTCTTGGGGAAAAACGTCGATCGCGACGGCACGCAAACGCCCGGCATCGAGCGTCTCGAGCAGCGCTTGGGCATCGACGACGGCGCCGCGCGCGCAGTTCACCAGCACCGCGCCGTCGCGCATCAGCGCGAGCGTCCGCGCGCCCATCATGCCGCGCGTCTGCGTGGTGAGCGGAACGTGCAGCGTCACCACCTGCGCGCGCCGCAGCAGGTCGTCGAGGTCCACGAGTTCGACGCCGAGCGCGCTTGCGCGCGACGCCGGAATATAGGGATCATGCGCGAGAATCGTCATGCCAAAGGCAGCGGCCCGTGCGGCAACGTTGCTGCCGATCCGTCCGAGGCCGACGATACCGAGCGTCTTGCCGTAAAGTTCGTAGCCGATGAAGGGTTTACGATCCCATCCTCCGCGATGGACCGCCGCGTCGGCTTGCGGAACGTTGCGCATTGCGGCGAGAAGTAGCGCGAAGGTATGCTCGGTTGCGGCGAGCGTGTTCGCGCCGGGAGTATTGACCACGACGATTCCAGCCGCCGTGGCCGCGTCGACGTCGATCGCATCGACCCCGACACCCGCTCGCGCGACCACCTCCAGGTGCGGCGCCTGTTGCAGCAGCTCGGCGTCGACGTGCGTCTCGGAACGAACGATCAACCCACGCGCGTCGCGTAACGCTTCGTGCAACGCGTCTTTGGGCTTGCCGACCACCGAGACGACCTCGGCTCCGGCATTGCGAAGGACCATCATCCCGCGCTCGTCAAAGGGTTCGGCGACGACGACTCTTCCTAGGCGGGATTCAACCATGGCCGTCAGTTCGCCCAATTGCCGCCCCTCCCTTGGCGTCGCGCAGGCGCACGACCGCCCGCGGGAGTGCTGACAATCCCCTCCTTGATCGAGACGGCGAGACATCGGTAGAACGTGAGGCAGGCTTCTACGTCCGCGACGTTTCGCCGAACCGGCGACGGAGGCCCAATGGACTCAGGTTCTAATGAAACGATCTCGATTGTCACCGTGAGCTGTGCGAATCGGCGACACTCTAGGTGAACCCCAACCGCCGTGGCCGCTCGATTTCCAGATATCTACGCGACAGAACCAGTCAGAACGTACGCTGCCAGGGTCTGAGGCTAAAAGGACACCCCGCTCTCACCAACGGATCCCTCGCGATCAAATCCTGTGCTTCCTCAGGCGTGGCAGCTTTAAGGACGATCAAACCGTCATCGCCATCAAGAAATGGGCCGGCCATGGCTAATCGTCCGTCGGTGCGGAGTGTCGCCAAATATTGGAGATGCCGTTCCATGAGATCCTCTCCGACGGAGAAAGGCCCCAGCTTGACGAGAAACATGCTGCTACGGAATGGCGGGACGCTCCCAATCCGACGCGCTGCATCCAGCGTGCCATAGGTCTCTTCTTCTAAGAAAAAGATGGGATCGAGACGAGCGTAACGTTCAAATGCTGTGCCAATAAGGCAAGCAGAGCTTACGGCTACGTGTTCGATCTTGCCGAAGATAAAGACCTCATTCCCCATATACTTGATGTCGATCCGCCGGCATTCGACGTGACCGACGCACTCCTCGATCCAGGGCGCAGAGACACGCGCCGCAGGCACAAGCGTAAGGCCGGCGGCGGCAATCCGGTCTGCTCCGTGGCGTTCCGCCATGGGCCAGATGATTTCGGCCAACCGAGCCGGAGCTACGTTGACCACGAAATCCCCGGCAGCTCTGATATTGCGGTACGTCTGATGGGTCACATTGCAGCCGAAACCCAGGATCGGGCCTTCAAAGGCCGCCATCGACGCCCAGCTCTTGGGAGCGATGTCAGCGATCCCATCGGGATCGACCGATGAAACGATTACGATCTGTTGAAGCAGCAGCGACGTGACCCAAGCCCGTTTATCGAGGGGCATTGCTATCTTAGGATCAGTCACGCGGTTCCTCCGGTATCGCGACTCGAATCCCCCTGCTCGGTACAGGCGCTGCGGTTCCCAGGGAGAGTGCAACGTTCCTGCCGCTGCGGGGCGCAAATCCTTAAGCCTACGACGTCGCGGCCTTCGTGCTCTCGCACTCGAGTCCCAAGTTTGTGAAGAGCCGGCCGATCGTCTTCCCACCGGTGCCAACCTCGTCTTCTAATCGGCTTAGAAGGCGTCTACAATCTGTCGCCGGCTGCGCGGTGCAGCGCCGCGACGGCGATATCGAAACGCGCTTGCGCACGCAGCACGGCCTCTCTGGCGTTTGCGGTAACCGCTAACGCATCGAGAACTTCGAGTTGGATCCCTTTGCCGGAGCGCTGACGCAGTTGTGTTACGCTCAACGTGCTCTTGGCGTCGACAAGACCGGTTTGCGCGGTTTCCACGTTGCGCCGCGCAGCCTCAAGTTCGCGCCAAGCATTGGCGACGTCCCGCCGCACCGAAAGCTCGCGTTGCTCCAACTCGATCCGCGCCTTGGC
>JAJXWN010000027.1 GCA_021781595.1 bacterium
CTAGTCAGGGTCGCCGCCGGCTTGGACAGGCTTGGGTTCGTCAGCGAACGGTTGATCGTGGGGGGCGGCTTCGGCGTACAGATGGATCCGGGTGAGGGCGCAGGGCTGAACCTCAAAGCGACGATCGCCGGAATCGCGAGCGCCGTCGCCGAGGAGGCCTGGGCGACGGGAATCCGCGTCCCGCGCTTGGGCATCGAACCGGGGCGCGCCATTATCGCCCACGCCGGCACCTCGGTCTATCGCGTGGTGGCGGTGAAGCGTCAGTTCGGGCGGCCGTTCGTGGTGGTCGACGGCAGCCTCGCCGACAACCCGCGCCCCGCGCTCTACGGCGCCTACCATCACCCGATCCTCGCCTCGCGGGAATCGCCTGCGGCGCAGCAGACCGTGCTCTGCGGGCGCTCGTGCGAAAACGACGAGATCGTGGTCGCACCCCTGCCCGCCGACGTTCGGCCGGGCGATCTGATCGCCATTTGTACTACGGGAGCCTACACCTACAGCATGTCGAGCAACTACAACCGCTTCGTGCGCCCCGCCGTCGTAGGGGTGCAGTCGGGCCGGCACCGGCCGATCGCGAGGCGCGAAACGATCGACGACGTCTTAAGGAATGATTGCGATGTATAAAATTTTCGCCCTCCTCATCGCCTGCAGCGCGGCCCTCGCAACGGCCCTGCCAGCGCGGGCGGCGGATACCTCCTCGCCAGCCACGCTCGTGCGGCCGCATCCCGGCGGCAAACCGTGGACCGGGGCGGAGATCGCACGGCTGCACCACCGCATCGACGCGTTCATGAAGGCGCCCGCGTTTCGAGGGGCGCACGTCGGCCTTCTGGCGATCGACACGGTACGCGGCACGCTACTCTACGCACGCAACGCGCGCGACGAGTTCATGCCGGCCTCGAACTTCAAATTGATCGTCGGTTCCGCCTCGCTGGAGCACCTCGGTACGGCGTTCACATTCGATACCACCGTCCTCGCCGACGGCCCGATAACGGGCGGCACCCTGAACGGCAATCTCTACCTGCACGGCGGCGGCGACGCGCACCTGACGGCCAAAGATCTCGACGATGCGGCGGCGGCCCTGGCCGCTCGCGGCGTAAGAGCGGTGAGCGGCGCCCTGATCACCGACGCGTCCTACTTCGACAACCAGCGCTTTGGACTCGGCTGGTCCTGGGACGACCTGCCGTACTACTACGCACCGGTGGTGACCGCGCTCGAGCTCGACGAGGGCACCGTCAACGTCTATATGACGCCGGGACCGGCGGTCGGCGCGCCGGTGCAGCTGCGCATCGATCCGGAGAGCAGCGCCTATAGAATCGAGAATCTGCTGACGACCGGACCCGCCGGTTCTAAGGATACCTCGAACATCGTGCGGCCGTGGAACCACCCGCACACGATCGAGTTGACCGGAACCTACCCGCTAGGCGCCAAGGAATCGGGCGATATTCTCCCGGCCGTACCCAACCCTGAGCGTTACGCAGGCGACGTCTTCCTGCGCGCGCTGAACGCCCGCGGCATCACCGTGCAGGGCGGCGTGCAGGACGGCGTAACCCCGCCTGCCGCCACCACGCTCTGGGTCCACCACTCCGAAGCGATGCCGCAACTCATGGCCGAATTTTGGTACCCCAGCGACAACTTGATGGGAGAGCTCTTCCTCAAAGAACTCGGCGTCGTCGAAGGAGGCACCCCGGGCACCGACGCCCATGGTAAAGTGCTCGAGAAAGCGTTCCTGCGCTCGGTCGGCGTCAACCCGAACACGGTCACCATCGCCGACGGTTCGGGCCTCTCGTCGTACGACCGCATTACGCCTTACGACTTGGTGCGCATCCTCCAGTACGATTGGAGATCCCCCAACCGCAACGTCGTCCTCGACGCGCTGCCGGTCGCCGGCGTCCGCGGGACCCTCAAGTACGCCTACCTCCACACCCCGGCCGAGTTCAACGTTTGGGCGAAGACGGGCAGTATCAGCCACGTGCGAACGGTTTCGGGCTTCGTGAAGACCCGCAGCCACGGTCCGGTCACCTTCTCCTTCCTCGTCAACGACTGGATGGGCGGCAGCCGGCCCAAGGGCTACGCGGCGCTGGCGAAGGCCCGCGGCGCCATCCTCTCGTATCTCGCCATGCAGTAATGCTTGGAGCTCATTTCGAACGCGAGATTCGCGAGCAGCCGGACGTTTGGCGCGAGATCGCCCGCTCGGACAAGGCGGAGATGCTGGCGCACGCGATCCGCGACCGCGACGTCGTCCTGCTGGGCAGCGGCAGTTCGCTGTTCGTCGCGCAGTTGGGCGCGCTGGCGCTGCGCCGGCGCGGCATCCGCGCGCACGCGCTCGCCGCTACCGAAGCCACCCTCGACAACGCGGCCTACCGCGAGGCCGCCGTCATCGCCTGTTCGCAGAGCGGACGCTCCGCCGACCTGCTCCACGCCCTCGACGTCCTGCACCCTGCGGACCTGATCGCCCTCACCAATACCAGCGACTCGCCATTGGCGGACCGGGCGAACATCTGCATAGACGTCGGCTCCGGCCCGGAGGTCGCGGTACCCGCGAGCAAGAGCGTCACGGCGACCGCCGCGATTCTCTTATGGGCGGCGGGGCTGATGTCAGGCTCGCACACCCGCAATGCGCAGATGCTGGTCGAGACGGCCGAGGACGTGCGCGCCTGGCTCGACGGCCTCGAGGTCGAGACGGTGCGGGAGGCGGCTGCGCGGATCGCCCGCCGGCGTAGCGTCGTCATCGTCGCCACGGGATACGGCCTGCCGGTGGCCCACGAGTTCGCGCTAAAACTGAAGGAGGCCAGCTACATCCACGCGGAGGGCTTCTCGGCCGGCGAGTTCCGGCACGGGAGCGCCGCGATGCTCGACGCGACCTGCGCGATCATCGGCATCGTGGACGAGGTCGCCCGCAACGTCGTCAACCGCCCTCTGCTCGAGGCGGTCCAGGCCGAGAGCCTGCGTTACGTCATCGGCGGTCACATCGGGGATATCCCGCTGCTCGGCCCCGTCGTCGGCGAGGCCTTCAACACTCTGGCGTGGTTGGTGGCTAGCCAAATGGTCGCGCTCCACGCCGGACGAGCCCGCTACGTCGAGAGCGACGCCCCCAGGGGGCTGACCAAGGCCATGGTCTAGGAGCCGGCCCGGCTTTCCGCAAGGTTGCCGGAAATATCGCAGGTGAAATCTTCCCCATCGAGTAGTTAAGCAGACGTGGCGAACGCGCGTGGGATCACGTCGGTCGCTTTTCTTTTGTCGAAGGGGTCGCGACCGGGATGCTATGAAGGAACACCGGTGCTGCTTTTCCGACATGACGGAGATGCATGAACTATGAAAACTAAGCTAGGCCTGTGGCGCACCGTCGCCGCAATGTTGGCGCTGGCGTTTGCCGGCACCGGCTTGATGATGCCGCAACCCGCGTTCGCCGGCACAACCGGCACGATTCTCGGGACGGTGACGGATGCGTCGACGCACGCGCCGATCGCCGACGTCAAGGTGACGGCGTCGTCACCCAGCGGAAACTACTCGACGACCACCGACGCGAAGGGGTTCTACTCGCTGCAGAGCCTGATCCCCGACACCTACACCGTCTCGTTCCAGGCGAACGG
This sequence comes from bacterium, assembly GCA_021781595.1. GTDB lineage: Bacteria > Vulcanimicrobiota > Vulcanimicrobiia > Vulcanimicrobiales > Vulcanimicrobiaceae > JAJYFL01. Next base: position 3,588 of record JAJXWN010000027.1, read on the forward strand.
ATACGAGCCGGTGAGCTCCCCGGGCATCACGGCCCAACAGGACCTCCCCGTCACGATCAACCAGACGCTCAGCCGAACGCTCAAGGTCATCGCGAGCGTCCGCGCGTCGGGATCGTCCAATCTCGTGAAACCCAACGTCACGACCGACGTCTACACCGTCTCCGGTCAGCAGCTGACCGCGATCTCGGGCGGCGACAACCTGCACAAGACGCTCTACCAGTACATGCAGGCACTGCCCGGCGTCACCGCCGACGGTTATCCGGCGCAGCCGCGCATCCGCGGCGGCCAGGTGACTGACCTCGGCTACGAGTTCGACGGCATTCCGATTCAGGATCGGATCACGGGCTTCTTCACCACCAACCTATCGAGCGTCGGCATCAGCAACGTTGAAGTCTACACCGGCGGTTTGACCGCTGAGAACGCGGCCAACGGAACCGGCGTCATCAACTCCGTCGTCAAGACGGGCACCTACCCGTCCTTCGGCGACGTCAGCTTCGGCGTCACCTCACCCGACCAGAACAACTACACGACGCTTGAGTACGGCGGCATGACGCCGAACCGGAAGTTCAGCTACTATCTCAGCGGCGACATCGTGAACTCGCGCAACCAGTACATGTACGGGCAGCCGACGTTCCTGAACGTGCTCTTCGGCGGATATGACGGACCCGGAACCGTAAAGACGCGCGACTTCATCGGCAACTTCCACTACCGGCCGGATGCGAAGAACGATTTCCAGTTCCTGATCCAAAACGGACTGGGCGAGTTCAACTTCGACTATCTGCTCGCACGCGGAGCCGGCCAGCCCCCGCCGCTATCGTTCGCACCGTGTAGCGGCAACGTGCCGAGCACCACGAGCCCCACCGGCTTCGGCGGCGGCACCGCCCCCAACGGGCAATCGTGCCCCTCCGGCCTCTACTTCGGATCGGTCTCGCCAGGCTCGGGCAACATTTGGCACCACTACTCGGGCATCGGGAAGATCCAGTGGAACCACAACATCAACGAGAACTCTTTCTTCTCGCTACGGTTTGCCGAGAATTTCAACCAGTACATCTTCGACCAGCCTCTCAGCGACCCGAACATTGCGTCGCTTGAGAACCCGGGCGATCCGTACAACGTCAGCCCAGACTGCCCGACCTACCCCTACGCGGTTGGTCAGCCCGTTGCCGTCTCTCCATCCGGTGCCTGGTGCACCAATATCACGGAAGTCTTCTACGGCGACCGCCGCTCGAATATGTGGATCGGTGCGCTCGATTACACCAACGACATCAATGCCAACACGCAGCTGAAGCTCGGCGTCGGCAACGAGCACGACAATAACATCTTCAGCTACTACCTGACGTTCTTGTTCAATTCGAACGGCACGTGGCCGCTCAACTACCTGAAGTCCAACTATCCGACGACGATTCCCTACGCTTACATCGACCCGACCTTCCACGTCGGAAAGTTCGTCCTCGAACCCGGCTTGCGCTGGCAGCGCGAACACTATGGATTCCCCGGGGGCGGCGCGAGCGTCTCGGTTCTGAACCCGACCTTCGCCGGCACGTACACCTTCGATCCGAAGAACGTCGTGCGTTTCTCGTACGGCGACACGTCGAGCTTCGTCGGCTCGGGGTACGTCTACCGTACGGGGTCGAGCTTCTACAACCCCAACCAGCCGGGCGCGTCGATCCAGCCTCAGAAGAACATCAGCAGCGACCTCATGTGGGAACACGCGTTCTCGCCGGATACGACGATGCGCGTCGGCCCATGGTATGAATCGACCAATAATTACTACGAGTTCTACCAGCCCATCATCGGCACCAACCCGAACGGCACGGCGCACTACGGCCCCGCAGTCCCCGGGGAAAAGGGCCAGAACCATGCTGTCGGTTTCGAGTTTGCGCTCGATCACCTCGACCACCGCCCGGTCGGAATCTCCTACTGGCTCTCGGCGACGCTCGACAACTACTGGACCACTTCGGGTGGGCAGGCGGCGTTCGTTAACTTCCCCGAACCCTCGAACATCGCCAACGCAGGGATCCTGCTCCGCAATACCGGCGACCCGATCTTCAGCGCCTCGCTGACCGCCGATATGCACAGCGGACGCTTCAGACTCTTACCGTTCATCTACTACCAAGAGGGAGCGTTCTACAACGTCGGCCGGACCAGCACGAAGCTGAACGGAAACAACGTTCTGCCGTATATCTCGCAGCCCGAGCAGATCTCGGGCGGATATTGGCAGATGAACGCGACGCTACTCGAGCATCTAGGCCCCTCCGAGAAGACCGACCTCGGGATCCGCGTCACCAACCTCTTCAACAACAACAGCCCGCCGCAGCCCTGCTACAGCGGCGGAACCGGCTGCTACCCGTTCAACGGGCCGCAGTCAGGGATTGTCGGTCAGACGGGTTACATCAACCAGCAGACCTTCAGCCAGAACCCGATGGAGTTAGAGTTCTTCATCGAACAGAAAATGTGATGAGGATCGCGTTTCTCTGACCTACGCCATGGGGCGGTGCGCAAGCATCGCCCCATTCTTTCGCGAAGAGAACAATCGCAATGCTGAACATACTGCCTCTGCTCTTTGCCGTACTCGCGCCGGTCCCGACGCCGACGCCTAACGTTCCGGTCTACTCCGGCAACCCGGCCGTGCGCATGGCCGTCGACGCGCGCCCGCTCGGCTTCGATGCCGACGGGAACGCCCGGTGGCTGGTCGTCAGCAAATTCTTCGACGCCGGCGGCAAGCCGACGGAGATTCTCGCCAACAGCAATCTCGACTGGGTATCGCCGCACGCATCGTTCGTGCAGTGGCAGACGCGCATCCGTTATGGACAGCCCGCCGCCATCGTGCGCACCAGACGCAACGGGCCGCTATCGCTGCTGGTACGCGCGACGCAACCAAAGCTCCCCAGCGTTCGCGTAACGACGAACACGCGCTACTGGAGCGGCCCGCGCGTGGTTGCTGCGGCGCTCGGACCGGATATGGTGCAGATCGGCTGGTTCCCACGAGCGCACCGTCCGGTGCGCGTCGTGCGCGTCGACGGCCGGAACGTCCGCAAGACGGTCGCCGTCCTACACGGCCCGAGCTCGACCTACCGCGATACGAGCGTGCTCCCCGGCCGGCATTACCGCTACCTCGTCTACCGCTCCGGCCGCCCGCCCGTCACCCTTCCGGTGGTCACCACGCCCGCAGCGCCGCCCGCCACCAAGATCGCGAACGCCGGCGGTAAAGGCATGTGGCTATTCTTCTCCACCAGCCCCCTCGACGATAACTATGTAGGCAAGATGGACCCGAAGGCGATCGTCGCCCAGGCCGTCCACGCCGGACTGCATTACGTCGAACTGCGCACCGCGTACGGTGCGTACTGGCAGGTCACGCCGCAAGCGAAACCGGCCATCGACGCCATCATCGACGGGCTCGCAGCGCACGGTATCGGCACGATCGGTTGGACCGTTCCGCGAGCGATCACCTTCGAGGATCTCGCAGCGAGCGTGCGGACAGCCTACTACCGTACCCCAAACGGAACGCCGCTCGCCGGCTTGGCGGTCGACCTCGAACGCGGCGACGAGTTCCTCGGCGACGACCCGCACGGCCTGCCGGCGCTGGGCACCTATATGAGACGCCTGCGCGAGGCACTCGGACGCAAGTATCTGCTGGTCGCCACCGTCGAGGATCCCTATCTCGAACATCTGCGCAGCGCGAAGTACCCCTACCGCACCATCGCGCGCTACAGCAGCGTGCTCCAGCCGATGTCGTACTGGCGCATGATGCGCCGCAAACCGACGACGCCGGTCGAGGTGAAGATCCTTTTGCGGGGATCGTACGACACGCTGCTTCGGGACGCCGGGCGAAAGATACCGATCAGCATCGGCGGGCAGACGACCGCGGAAGGGCGCAACGGAAACCCTCCGGCGGATGAGATTACCGCGAGCCTGCAGATAAGCCAAGAACTCGGCGCGATCGGCGAATGCTTCTTCGATTGGGACGGCACGCAACCGTACCAATGGGACGCGCTCGCGAACTATCGCTGGTAGCGGCTTTCCGTGAGCACCTTCATCGCCCGGCGCCTCTTGTGGAGTATCCCAACGCTCCTCGGCGTCACGATGCTCACGTTCGTTCTGATACACATCGCCCCCGGCGGGCCCGCGCTCGCGCTGGCAGGCCAGCGGGCGACGCCCGCCCAGATCGCTGCGGTCACGCACGCGCTCGGGCTGGACCGGCCGTTGTACATCCAATACGCACGGTGGCTCGGTGCCTTGCTACACGGCGATTTAGGCTACTCGTACGTGCAGCAGTCACCGGTGGCGCTACTCGTCGCGCAGCGCCTTCCACAGACGCTGCTCTTGATGGGTAGCGCCCTGCTTGCATCGGTGGTGCTGGCGGTGCCGTTGGGCGTCTACCAAGCTTACCGGCGCAATACGACGTTCGACCGCGTGGCGAGCGTCTTCGTATTCCTGTCATGGTCGATGCCGACGTTTTGGTTCGGCACGATCCTCATCGCGATATTCGCGGTGACGCTGCGCTGGTTCCCCGTCGGCGGCCTGCAGACCATCGACACGACCGCTTTCGATTGGCCGACGCGCATCGCGCACCTCGTTATGCCGGCGGCGACCCTGGCGATCGTCTCGGTCGCCGGCTGGAGCCGCTACATTCGCGGCAGCATGATCGAGCAGCTGCGCGAAGACTACACGCGCACTGCGGTCGCCAAGGGCCTGTCGACGCGGCGCGTGCTCTTCCGCCACACGCTGCGCAACGCCCTCATTCCGTTCATCACTTTGCTGGGTGCCACCATTCCGGCGCTCTTCGGCGGCGCGATCATCACCGAACAGATCTTCGCGTATCCCGGCATGGGGCAGCTCTTCTGGCAATCGGCCATCGACCGCGACTACCCGACGCTCCTAGGCATGACCGTCCTCACCGGAGTGCTCGTCGTGCTCGGCAACTTGTTCGCCGACGTCATGTATGCCGTCGTCGATCCGCGTGTCCGCTATGATTGACGCCCTTCCAGACATGACGTTCGTGCGGCGGCGCATACGGTTGCCGTGGATCGCCGCGACGTGCATGGCCTGGGTCGCGTTGGTCGTCCTCGCCTGTGCGTTGGGCCCAGCGCTACTCCATGTCAGCGCCGCCGCGACGGACGTCGCAGATGCCTATGCGGCCCCGAGCGCGGCCCACCTGTTGGGCACCGACGGACTGGGGCGCGACGAGCTCGCGCGGCTGCTCGTCGGCGGGCGCATCACGCTCTCCGTCGGCGCCGTCGCAGCACTGGTGGCGATGGTGATCGGGACGATATACGGCTCGACGGCCGGCTATTACGGCGGCTGGCTGGATACGCTGCTGATGCGCGTGGTCGACGTCTTTCTCAGCGTCCCGACGCTCTTCTTGCTGCTCTTCCTCGCCGCGATGTTCCACGGCAATCTCGTAACGCTCATGATCGTCATCGGCGCGACATCGTGGCTAGGGCCCTCTCGCCTCGTACGCGGTGAGGTGCTGACGCTCAAGGAGCGTTTGTACGTCGAAGCCGCGCGGTCGCTTGGTGCCGGTGACGGGCGCATCATCTTCCGCCATCTGATTCCCAACGCCGCCGGCACGATCATTACGACGACGACGTTCATGGTCGCCAGCGCCATGCTCGCCGAGACGGCGCTCTCCTACCTCGGTATCGGCGTTCGCGCTCCGATGCCATCGTGGGGGAACCTGCTCAGCGGCGCGCAGAGCGATATTTTCGCCGGTGCGTACTGGCTCATTCTCCCACCGGGCCTAGCCATTCTCACGACCGTTTGTTCGTTCAACTTCATCGGCGACTGGCTGCGAGAGCGCCAAGAGCGGGCGCTGGCGGAATCGTGACCAGCGGATGAAAATGCGCGAGGGCCGAAGGCCGGGGGGGCCGGCGGCTTTGCCGACGGGGGGCGCGCAGCGCGCAGCGCGGATGCGCCATTTTCACCTCAGAGCGTTCACTTTGCTGGGTGCGGTGCTGCTGCTGGGGCTCGCGGGATGCGGCGCGCGCAGCGCGGAGACTCGCAATCCGAATATACTGGTGGTAGCGTGGATCGCCGGACCGGCGGGCTACAATCCGTACACCTCCGTAAGTTCGGCATCGCGCATGATGGAGGATCTGATCTATACGCCGCTTATCGACGTCGGCCCGAATCTCTTGCCGCGCCTCTCGACGAGCCTCGCGTACGCGTACGCGATCACCGACCACGGGACGCGCTACGTCCTGCATCTCCGCCACGACGCGCGCTGGTCCGACGGCGTGCCGATAACTGCGAGCGACGTCGTCTTCTCCCTCAAACTCGCCTCCAATCCCAACTTGATCGCCGCCTATTCCGCCGACTTCTCGCTCATGCGCTCCGTGCGCGCCTTGGGCCGCTATACGGTCGAACTCCGGCTGAGCCACCCGTCGCCGCCATTTCTCGTCAACGCGTTGAGCGAGGCGTACCCCTTGCCTAAGCACGTCCTGGGCAAGTATCCCGCGGCTTCGCCGCAAGAGGCCAAGTTCGTCAACGGCGACGCCGCTTTCGCACAGAACCCGGTGATTAGCGGGCCGTGGCGCATCGAGCGCAGCGTTCCCGACTCGTACGTCATCATCGCGCCGAACCCGCTCTATTGGGGGCCAAGACCGCACATCGCACGGATCGCGTTCCGCGTCTATCCGGAGCAAGACTCGCTCTATGCGGCCGTGGACGCCGGGGAGGTCGATGTCACGGATATCCCGCCGAATCTCTGGCTGGTTCGTAACCGCTTGCACGGCAATCACAAATTCATCACGTGGCCGTGGAACGTCACGTTCATGCTGCTGCCAAACTATAAGGATCCATCGATCTCCTTCATGCACGATCGCGCCGTCCGGCAAGCGATGATGTATGCGATCGACCGGAAATTCATCGTCGACGGAATTATGGCCGGTCAAGCCGACATCCTCAACGGACCGCTCCCGAACTTTTCGCCGTACTACGACAACCGCGTTCCGGTCTACGGTTACGATCCCGCTAAGGCGCGCGCGCTGCTCGATGCCGCGGGCTGGAGGATGCATGGCGCCTACCGCATGAAAGGTAACCGCACGCTGCGTTTCACGCTCAAAACGGGCGGAGCAACCGACGCTGTCGCGAGCGACATCGCAGAACTCATCCAGGCGAATCTGCGCGCCGTCGGCATCGATTGCATCCTCGAAAACGAAGAACTGCAGACGTTCTTCAACGACCTCCAGAACAGCCGTTTTCAGATGGCGCTGCGAGGGCGCATCCTCCAGCCGTGGCCAGACGACTACGCCGACTACGATTCGAAGGCAACGCGCGAGAACGGCGGCTACAATGTCGGCTTCTACAGCAATCCGCAAATCGATCGCGCGCTCGAGCAGGCGCGAACCGCCGCGACGCCGCAAGTGGCCCGCGCCGCCCTGGACCGTTACCAGATGACCGCAGCACGCGACGTGATGGCGATCTTCCTCTACTCCAATCGCCTCGGCGCCGTGGTTCCAGCGAACCTAACCGGCTACGAGCTGACGCCGATCGCACCGGCGGCGCTGCCGATGGGCCTGCAGCGCTGGCGGCTGACTCGCCCCTAAACCGGAAGCGGCTTTGACGTGTTATAGTTGTAATGGACACCATGCCGGAATCACGCTCGCTCACCTATGCGCGCGAACTCGCAATCGCAACCTTTGCCGCCGGATGCTTCTGGGGCGTCGAAGCGGCCTTTCGGCAACTCCCCGGCGTCGTGGACGCAACCAGCGGGTATACCGGAGGAACGGTCCCGGATCCGAGCTACGCTCTGGTATGTAGCGGCAAGACGGGGCACGCCGAGGCCGTCAACGTGACCTTCGATCCGCACCGCATACGCTACGACGAGCTCCTCGATGCGTTCTGGAAGATCCACGATCCAACGACGCTCGACCGGCAGGGACCGGACGTCGGATCGCAATATCGCTCGGCGATCTTCTACCACACGCCCGAACAAGAGGCGGCCGCGCGATCGTCGCTCGAGCGCGCGCAGGCGAGCGTCCAGCGCCCGATCGTCACGAAGATCGTTCCCGCGGGCCCGTTCTACGCCGCCGAGGAGTACCATCAGCGCTACGCCGAGCGTAACGGCACCGCATGCCGTACTTGATGATCTCGAACGCGGCTACGCTAGCGAGGCTTGCGGAAATTGCAACGACAACCTGTGGCGCGTGCAGCGGGGCGAACCCGAAGAGGGCGCGCAGCTGCGCTACGTCTAGAACGAGCACGAGCAATGCCGTCGCCCCGCCGGCGATCCACCACAGCGCGGCGTTCGGCGACCGCAGGCGCGTGACGATTCCGCGCGAGAGCGAGCGATCGCTCAGAATCAGCCCGAGACTCGAAGCGATCATCGTAACGAACGCCAGCGTCCGCGCGGCCTTGGCGTTCTCGCCGAGATGGAGCGACGCTGCGTAGATCGTAAAAACGATCGCAAGCAGCACGACTCCCTGCAAGAGGCCCAACCACACGTTACGGCGAGCAAAGAGCGATGAGCCGGGTGGGCGTGGCGGATGCCGCATGATGTCGGCCTCCTCTGGTTCGGCCTCGAACGCGACCGAACACGCCGGATCGATGATGAGTTGTAAGAAAAGAATGTGTACCGGCAAGAGCGCCAGCGGCCACCCGAGCAGAACGGGGATCAACGACATCCCGACGATCGGCACGTGAGCGGCGATGACGAACGTAATCGCTTTGCGCAAATTTTCGAAGATCCGGCGACCCAGTCTGACGGCCTTCACGATCGACGAGAAATCGTCGTCCAGTAGCACGAGCGACGCGGTCTCGCGGGCCACGTCCGTGCCGCGCCCGCCCATGGCAATGCCGATATGCGCGGCCTTCAAGGCAGGCGCGTCGTTCACGCCGTCGCCCGTCATCGCCACGATCTCGCCGTTCTCCTTGAGGGCCTCTACCAACCGGAGTTTCTGTTCGGGAACCATGCGACAGAAAATATCGACGCCGCTTACGCTACGCCGTAACTCGGCCTCGTCCATCGAGGCGAGCTGCGTTCCCGTAACCAGCGCATCGCAATGGCGCAGGCCTGCTTGACGCGCGATTGCCCGTGCCGTTGCGGGATAGTCGCCGGTGATCATCACGACGCGCACGCCGGCCGCCAAACTCTCGGCGATCGCGCCGCGCACCCCGTCACGCAGCGGATCCTCTAGCCCAACCAAGCCCAAGAACTCGAACTCGAAGTCGTGCTGTATCGGCGGTAGTTCGGCTTCGTCGAAGCGCGCTTGCGCGACGCCCAACACGCGTAGGCCCTGCCCAGCCATCTGCGTCGCGCGCTCCAGCGCCGCCGCTGCGGCGGCGGCATCGAGATGGCAAAGATCGACGATCGCCTCGGGCGCGCCCTTGGCCGCTACGACGTATCCGCGCAGCGCCCGCGAGCGCCATACCCGCGACATCGCCAAGAGGTTCCCCGCGAGCGGATACTCTTCGACGAGTTCCCAATCGTCGTGAATATGCTCGCTTCCGCCGAGCTGCCGCTCGATGGCCACCGCGATCGCCTTCTCCATCGGATCGAATGGGTCGCGACGGCTTGCCAGTGCTCCGAACTCCAACAGTGCGTGAAACGTCTCTGGTAATTCGCCTCGCAGTTCGGTGAGGTCGAGTGCCTCGTCGCCGGCCCAAAGGCGAGCGACGGTCATGCGGTTCTGCGTCAGCGTACCGGTCTTCTCGACGCACAGGACCGTCGCCGCACCGAGCATCTCGATCGCCGGGATGTTGCGCGCCAGTACGCGTTCTTGCGCGATGCGCCACGCTCCGAGACCAAGGAACACGGTCAGCACGACCGGCAACTCCTCGGGAAGAATGGCCATTGCCAGCGTGATGCCGACAAGGATACCTTGCAGCCACTCGTGCCGAGTCGATCCATAGATAAGCGCGACCAGAAGACTGAGGACGAGCGCTGCCCATGCGAGGCGGCGAACGACCACGGCCGTTTCGCGTTGGATGCGCGTCGGTTCGCTCGAGAGGGTTGCAAGCCTCCGGCCGATGCGGCCTATCTCGGTGCGCGTACCGGTCGCCACCACCCGCGCAGTGCAGGTACCTTGAACGACGAGCGTCCCCGAGTAAAGCAGCGGCGTGTCGCCGTCTTTACGCACGGGCATCGATTCGCCAGTGAGCAGCGATTCATCGATGCTCACGTTCCTGCCGGAGAGCCACGTTGCATCGGCGGTCACCCGGTCGCCCTCCGCAAGAGCGAGCACGTCTCCTGCAACGACTTCGCGAGCTGCGATGCGGCGCGGTTCGCCGCCGCGAAAGACCATCGCGCGGGACGCGGAGAGATCGCGCAACGCCTCGAGCGCGCGTCCCGTCTTGCCTTCTTGCGCTATGCTTATGCCGACGACTACGAAGACGAAGCCGAGCAGCATCAGCGCCTCGCCTCTGTCGCCGAGCAGCAAATAGACAACGCCGCAACCGATCAGGAGGAGAAACATCGGCTCGGAGGCTACGCCGGCGGCGACCGCGAGGAGACCGCGCCGCGTAGCGGAGGGCAGTTCGTTGTAGCCCTCGCGCGCGAGCCGTTCCGCCGCCTCCTCATCGGAAAGTCCCGGGTTAGCTACAACCACTTCCGACGCTTGGCTGCAGACATTAGGAGCCCCCTTTCACTACCACGTTACGTGACGGACGAGGCCGTGGTTCGCCGCGTCATCAAAATAATTGGTATTGCGAGTAGCGGCGGCACCACGAGCAAGAGCACCAGATCGCGATACGCGAGCACGCTGGCCTGTGCCATGACGTTGCCCGCTATGCGAACGAGGAGCGCGTGCAAGTTGAAGTGCTGCGACAACTGCTGTACCGCAAGATTTCGCCACGTGACTCCCGACGCCAAGGCGTTGTCCCAAAAGGCGTTCCGGCGGTCGCCCAGCGCGGTCACGGCTGCAATGCTCACGGTACCGCCGATCTGCCCGCTCAGATTGAACAGTGCCGCGCCGTATCCCAGGTCGCGCGGCGGCAGACCGCGTAATGCAATGAGCCCCAGTGGCGTCCACAAGAACGCGAACGCGATACCGATGACGATCATCGCCGGCACAAACGTTTGAGCGACGCTTGTAGGCGTGATGTCCCACGCTAGTGCATACGTGCCTGCTGCCAGCGCGAGGAATCCGCCTGCCGCGGCTACGCGCGGTGCGATGATGCCGCGCTGCAGCAACACGATGGCGAACGGCGTCAGAATCGCCGTGGGTATTACGCGAACCGCGAGCAGAATCCCCGAGCCCAGTGCGGTGAATCCCAGCGCGTTCTGGAGATACAGCGGCAGGATGAGCAGCGAACCGAAGAGGTTTGAGCCGAGAGCGAGTGTCGCGAGCACGGCGAGCGTAAGATTACGATGGCGCAGCGTGCGCAGCTCGAGTACGGGATGTTTGACACGCAAGGCGTGGACGACGAACCAAGCCAAACCGATGCACGCCCAGGCGGCGGCAATCCGGATCCCAGGGTCGTCAAACCACTGTCTTATCTCACCACGTTCCAAGAAGTACTGGAGAGAAGCGAGGCCGCTCGCGAGGAGAACGATGCCGAGGACATCGACCGAACGCCGCTCCGTGGGCCATTCGCGCATCGTCGTGCCGAGGGTAACCATGCAGAAAACACCGAACGGGACGTTGACGAAAAATATGAGCGGCCAGCTATACCGATCGGTGAGCCAGCCGCCGAGCGTTGGCCCGAGACCCGGGCCGATGACGGCGATGATCGCAAAGATGCCCTGCGCCACCGCTTGGCGTGCCGCCGGAAACGTCGAGACCAAAATGGCTTGAGACGTCGCGACCAGGCCGCCGCCAAATATCCCTTGCACGGCACGGGCGGCAATGAGTTCCGAGAAGGTGGACGCGAAGCCGCAGAGTACGCTGGCCACGGTGAAGCCCGCGATCGAGATGAGAAAATACCGCTTGCGCCCCAGGTGCAGCGAGAGCCATCCGGTGAGCGGGATGACGGCGATGGCTGCGAGCGAGTACGCCGTCACGACCCAGCCGATCTCGTCGAATGTCGCGCCCAGATTCCCGCCGATGGTCGGGAGCGCTACGTTGACGATCGACAAATCGAGAAACTGCATCGCGGCTGCGATGCTGACGCCTGCTACGATGATCGCGAGACGCAGCCCGTGCTCAACGTGGTCGTCTCCAGGACCCGATTGCCCCATTCTTAGCGAAGAACATCGGCCTTCCGGCGCGCATCCCCTCCCTGCTTCGGGCGGGATCTCGAATGCGAAGCCGGCGTGTGGGGCGAACCTCTGGAGCCGACGAGCGGGCTCGAACCGCTGACCTGCTGATTACGAATTCTCGCGCGCGCCCCTTCGCTTCATTCCTTCCCCGTGTTTGCGGGGCTTACGGGGCCGATTAGCTCTCCTTTGGATGCTGGTGGGGGTCAAACGTGGGGGTCAGACTTCGTCGTCGCCGCCTGTTGAAGGAGCCGC
>JAJXWN010000230.1 GCA_021781595.1 bacterium
TTACAACAGAAGTACTACAATAAGTGGATCTCCGGCTCGCTCGACCTCTTCGGTACCGACCATTCGAGTTCGGCGCAGTGGGCGTACGCATGGGGCATCAAAGGGCGCGTCGACGAGGACCGGCTCGCCGGCCGCCCGGCGGACCGCGAGCGGCTGAACGAGCGGGCGCGGGAACAGTTCTGGCAAGAGTGCGGTGCCACGATCGAACGCGTGAATGCCGTCAACGCGTCGCCGGTCAAGATCTACCTGCCCGACCTGCGCTTCAACCGTACGATCGGCGAGTATGCCGGGGAGCGCTGGAGTACCGACGGGCGGCGCCTGACTGAGGATGAGTGGGAGGCCTACGCACCGAGCGTTCTCCCGGGATCGCACGACGAGGAACGGCTCGCGCAGTACTTCAAGAATCCAGCTTGGATCGCACCGAAAGGAAAGATGGTAGCCTGACATGAGCACGACACTCGACGCAAAGACCGTGCAGGAGACGCCGTTCGGGCGCGAAGCCCGCGCATTTGACGGCAAGCGCGTCGTCAACTACGCGAAAGACGGCCACGTCGCAATCATCGAGATGGACGATCCTCCGGCCAATACGTATACGCACGAGATGATGCGGCAGATCGACGAGGCGGTGCTCGACGCGCGCTTCGACGACGAGATCGAAGTCATCTTGGTCGCCGGCAAAGGTGAGAAATTCTTCTCGGCCGGCGCGAACATCGCGATGCTCAACAGCGTGACGCCTGAGTTCAAATACATGTTCTGCCTGCATGCGAACGAGGCACTCGTTCGGCTCGAACAGACGCCGAAACTGGTCATCGCGGCGCTCAACGGTCACTGCGTCGGCGGGGGCCTCGAGATCGCAATGGCGTGCGATATCCGCATCGCGCGCAAGGATGCCGGCAAGATCGGGCTGCCCGAAGTCGCGCTTGGCGTTCTGCCGGGCACCGGCGGAACCCAGCGCCTGACGCGCCTGGTCGGCAAATCGCGCGCGATGGAGTTGATGTGCACGGGCCGCACGTTCAGTTTTGAACAGGCGTACGAATGGGGCATGATCAACGACATCTACGAGGGCGACGGCGCGAGCTTCCGCGAGCAGATGCTGGCATACGCCAAGCAGTTCACCTCGCCGAACAAGGCGCCCATGGCCGTCGGCCACATCAAGCGCGCCGTGCAGACCGGCGCCGAGCTCCCACTGCAGGACGCGCTCGCGCTCGAGCGCGAGTTGCAATCGCTGCTCTTCAAGAGCCAAGATGCTAAAGAGGGCATCGCCGCGTACAACGGAAAGCGTATGCCGCGTTTCAAGGGGAAATAGTCGCTCGAAGGTGACGCATGCGACGTTGGGAGACCTGGCTCGCGTTGCTGGCCGTGACGCTCGCGAGCCTCTCGGCCGTTCGAATCGGCGGGCATTCGCGCCCGCTTCTCGCATTCGCCGCGATCGCGCTGTTACTCGTCGTCGGCCTCTCGCGGTTGCGCGCGGCGGCACAGAGCAAACGTGAGAGACCCGTCGTCGACGCGTACGAGCGGGCGTTGCGCATCCAAGAGGCGCGGGAGCGCAAATACCACTAGGACGGGGTTGAGCTACGCGGCCTTGCGCCGGCGAATGAAGATACGTGCAGCCAGGAGGGCTGGAGCCGGGTTATGAGTCCAATGACGCACATCTACGATAATCTCGCCGACACGTTCGGCAATACGCCCTTGGTGAAGATTCCTCGATTGAACCGAGGCCTGCCCGGCACGGTGCTCGTGAAGATGGAGTCGTTCAATCCCGCCGGCTCGGTCAAGGACCGCATCGGCGTCGCGATGATCGAAGCCGCCGAGCGTGAGGGGCGGCTGCGCCCCGGTAGCGCGATCGTCGAACCGACCAGCGGCAACACGGGGATCGCCCTGGCCTTTGTGGCGGCCGCCAAGGGGTACGCCTGCGTTCTGGTCATGCCCGACACGATGACGGTCGAGCGGCGAAACCTCCTCAAAGCCTACGGCGCGCAGGTCGTGCTCACGCCCGGTGCCGAGGGAATGAAAGGAGCGATCGCCAAGGCGGGCGCGATCCGCGACGCCGATCCAGCGCGGTATTTCATGCCCCAGCAGTTCGAGAACCCAGCCAACCCCGCGATCCACCGCGCAACGACCGGCGAGGAGATCTGGCGTGATACCGACGGCCGGGTCGACGTCTTCGTCGCGATGGTCGGTACGGGCGGCACGATCACCGGCGTTGGCAGGCTGCTCAAGGAGCGCAAGCCCGGCGTGCGGATCGTAGCCGGCGAACCCGATGCCTCCGCCGTTCTTTCCGGCGGAACGCCCGCACCGCACAAGATTCAAGGAACCGGAACCGGTTTCGTACCGTCCGTCCTCGATACGCAGGTCTACGACGAGATCGTCCGCGTGACCGACGCCGACGCCGTCGCTATGGCTCGCCGTGCGGCACGCGAGGAGGGCATGTTGCTAGGCATCTCCGCGGGCGCCAACATCTGGGCAGCACTGCAGATCGCAGCGCGGCCGGACTCGAAGGGAAGACTCATCGTGACGATCGGCTGCGATACCGGCGAGCGCTATCTCTCGAATCCCGTCTTCGCAGACCAAGAAGCGGCCGTCGTCGAACCGACGCTTGTCTAGCATCGGTGCGGTATCTCCAAGGCGTTCCGTTCGTCGAGGTGACCCGCGGCGAGCTGGTTGAATCGGTGCATCGCGTCGCCGCGTGCGCCGTCGACGCACGCGGCGAGGTCGTGCTGGCGCTCGGCGAGATCGACGCTCCGATCTTCCTGCGATCCTCGGCAAAGCCGTTTATCGCGGCCGCTGCGATCGCTGCGGGCGCGCGCGAACGCTTCGGGCTCACCTCCGTGGAGATCGCCGTCATGGCGGCCTCGCACAGCGGCGAGCCGTTTCACGTCGAGGCGGTGCGGTCGATACTCCGCAAGATCGGCATGGACGAAAGCGCGCTGCTCTGCGGTGCGCACGCTCCGTATAACGCCGCCGCCGCGCACGCGCTCGCTTCGGCCGGCATCGAACCGACCGCGGTGCACAACAACTGCTCCGGGAAACACGCGGGGATCTTAGCGCTCTGCAGCATTCTCGGTGCAGATCCGGCCATGTATCTGGATGCGCGCAGTCCCGCGCAACGGCGGATCCTGGCGCTCTGCGCGCGGCTCTCCGGCACGCGCGTCGAGGAGATGGTGCTCGGCGTCGACGGGTGCGGCATCCCGGTTTATGCCGTTGCACTCCGCGCGGCCGCGATCTCCTTCATGCGCTTGGCAACGCTCGACGGGATCGCCGATGCCGATGCGCGGGCGCTGCAGACCGTTCGCGACGCGATGCTCGCGCATCCCGAGTATATCGCCGGCACCGGAGAGTTCGATAGCGCCGTCATGCGCGCCGGAGGCGGCACGATCGTCTGCAAAGGCGGCGCCGAAGG
>JAJXWN010000231.1 GCA_021781595.1 bacterium
GCGGCGGCGGCCCGCTTCCGGCGAGGCCGGCGCCCGCATACGCGAGATCGCGCGAGCCTTCGAAATCGACGCCCATCTCGCGTATCGTCCCGCGCGCCTCTCAAATGGAGAGCGCCAGCGTGCCGCGATCGCGCGCGCGGTTCTGGCCGATCCGCGCGCGTTGCTCCTGGACGAGCCGCTGGTGCACTTAGACCCGCAGCTGCGCGCTCGGGTGCGCGAGCAGTTCGCCGGTTTTCGGCGCACCTTTCCCGCTCCGGTGGTCTACGTGACGCACGACCATGCCGAAGCCCTCAATCTTGCGGATCGTTTGGCGATTCTGATCGACGGCCGCATCGTCCAATGCGAGGAACCGCAGCGCGTCTACGATTTTCCGGCCGACGTGCGCGTTGCCAGGTTTTTGGGGTCGCCGGCGATGAATCTGCTCGACGATGGTATACAGACGATCGGCATCCGTCCGGAGTACGTACGGCTTTCGCGCGACGGCGGCCTCGGCGGCGAGGTCGTGGCGTGCGAACGTACCGGCGCCGAACGGTACGTTCGGGTGCGGACGCCGCGTGGCGAGTTGCTCGCGCGCGCAAGCGCGGACGGGGAAGATCTTCCCGGCTTTGGCGAGCGGGTCTGCGTTACGTTGCCCGCACGGCACGTGCGGCGTTTCGATAGAGTAAACGGGGAGGCGATTCCATGAACGACGTGCGGCGGTTAGCCGAAGGCGTGATCTGCGTGGGGTTCGAAGGTACGCGCGTCGACGCGGCCCTCGAAGCGACGATGCGGGAGATTCCATTCGGCGGATGGATACTCTTCGGCCGGAACGTCGCGAACATCGCGCAGACGCGCGCGCTCACCGACCAGATTCGCGCCTGCGCTGGCCGGCCGCTCATCGCGATCGATCAGGAGGGCGGTCGCGTCATGCGCTTGCGCGACGGCATCGAAGAGATTCCCCCGATGATGGCGCTCGCGGCCGCGGGTGACGAGGCGCTTGCCGAACAGGCCGGCGCGCAGATCGCCTTCGATCTGCGGCGGGCCGGGGTTAACCTCGATTTCGCGCCGGTGCTCGACCTCGCGCTCTTCCGCATGAACACGGTGATCGGAACGCGCTCCTTCGGCGGCGACCCCAAGAACGTCGTTCGCCTGGGCGGGGCGTTCGCTCGAGGGATGCGCGCGGGCGGCGTCGTTCCGACGTACAAACATTTTCCCGGCCACGGATCGACCGCGGTCGACTCGCACACCGATCTGCCGGTGATCGATCTCGACGAAGCGACCTTTCGCGCGCGCGACCTCGTGCCGTTTGCGGAACTCTTGCCCGATGCGCCGGCCGTCATGACGGCACATATCGTTCTGCAATCGCTCGATCCCGACTCTCCCGCGACGCTCTCGCAGGCGATTCTCACCGGCTTGTTACGCGAAGAGATCGGTTTCCGCGGCGTCTGTTTTACCGACTGTCTGCAGATGGACGCCATCGCGCAGTCGGTCGGGGTGGCGCGCGGCGCCGTGCTCGCTCTGGCTGCAGGCGCCGACTGCGTCCTCGTCAGCCATAGCATCGCGCTCGCGCGCGAGAGCGCGGAAGCAATCGTCGACGCCGTGCGTGATGGACGTTTACCGCTCGCGCGTTTGGAAGAGGCCCACCAGCGAGTCGCGGCACTGCGCGGTTCGCTCGCCGAGCCCCTCGCACTCGACGCGCCGCCACCCTATCCGGGGCTCGGACGAGAGATCGGGCGCCGGGCGGTGACGTCGATTCGAGGGGGTGCGCACCTCGCGGCGGATGCGAGCGTCGTCGTTTCGTTCGAGGGCGTAACGACCGAGGGTGTGCAGGGCACGCACGCGCACCATCCTTCGCTGGCGGCGGCCGCGACGGAGCTGGGCCTTTCGGCGAAGGCGATTCCGGAGGTGCGCGTCGCTCTCGATCCCAGCGAAGCGCAGATCGAGAGCGCGATAGCCGAGATCGTGAGCAGCGGGCGCAATCCCGTGGTGCTGATGCGCCGCGCCCATCTCTACCGGCGGCAAGCCGAGATGGTGCGGCGGCTGCTGCTGCGCTTCCCCGATGCGCTGTTGGTATCGGCGCGCGAACCTTCGGACGCGTTCGAGTTTCCGCAAGCCCGCAACGTCCTCGCCGTCTATGGCGATGATGCGCCGAGCATCGAGGGACTGGCGGAGATTCTCTATGGTGCGGCGCAGCCGTCGGGACGCTTGCCGCAGGAGACTGCCGCTGCAAACTAACGCTACTCCATCGACCGGTTTTTCGCGAGTCGACCGCGTTCTACGCGATGCTTGCGGTTCGCAGTGGACCGGGGCCGTCGCGCGGATAGAGCGCGGTGGCCGCGTCGCGTTCGAACGAGCCTACGGGCGAACGCGGGCCGACGCGGCCGGCGAGCCCGTCTACGTCGACACGCTCTTCGATCTCGCATCGTTGACGAAATTGTTCGTCGCTACGCTGGCGTTGCGCGCAACCGAACGCGGGGCGCTCGACCTCGACGGATCGCTCGTGCATTGGTTTCCGAAATGGGCGGATTCCGAGCATGCCGGGATCACGCTGCGCAGATTGCTCGCCCACGATGCCGGCCTAAACTCGGGCGCCGACTACCGGCTGCTGCTGGGCGAGCGCATCGCGTGCTACGCGATCGAGCGCGAACTCGTAGCCGCACCCGGCGAGCGCGTGATCTACAGCGATCTTGGGTTCATCGTCATCGGAGAGTTGCTCCAGCGCGCGTACGGGCGCTCGCTCTCCGCCCTCATCGGCGATTTTGCACGGGAGGGTCATCGTGGGGTCGGCTATCGTCCGCCGGCAGCGCTGCAGGGCGCGATTCCGGCTACAGAAGAGGATGCGTGGCGCGGCCGGGTTCAGGGATTCGTGCATGACGAGAAGGCCTACCTCATGGGCGGCGTAGCCGGGCACGCGGGGCTCTTCGGTTCGGCCGCCGATGTCGCGTGGCTGGGGGAACAGTATCTCGGAGCGCTTCGCGGACGCGCGTGCATGTTGTCGCCGAGCACCGTGCGCGAGGCGCTTGCCGAACAGGCCTTCGATCCGGCCCTGCGCCGCGGCTTGGGGTGGGCGCTCAAAACCGGCGACGAGAACTCGTGCGGCCGCCGGCTGGCCTTCGAGAGCTTCGGGCATACGGGTTTCGTTGGAACGTCGATTTGGGCCGATCCCACGCGCGACGTACTGGGCGTACTGCTGACCAACAGCGTCTACTTCGGGCGCCGCGATACGAGCGCGATGCGTACCTCGTTCTACGAAAGCATGGCCGACGATTTGGGTTTGCGATGATCGCGGTTGGATTGATGAGCGGAACCTCCCTCGACGGGATCGACGCGGCGCTGTTGCAGATCGTTCCGCGCGGCATCGGTTACGAGGTGCGCCTGCTCGACTTCGCGACGGTCGAGTTCGAG
>JAJXWN010000232.1 GCA_021781595.1 bacterium
CCGACGGGGATCGTCGACGTGTACAGCGCTCCGCCGCTCGAGTACACCGCGATATCCGTCGTTCCGCCGCCGACGTCCAGTAGTACTACGCCGACCTGCTTCTCTTCGTCGAGGAGCGTCGCGGCCGAGCTCGCGAGTGGTTCGAAGACGATGCCGGCAACTTCGAGTCCCGCCCTATGCACGCACTTGAGGACGTTCGTGATGAAGGTCGTGCCGCCGGTGACGATATGGGTATCGACCTCCAATCGCCCACCGGCCATGCCGACGGGGTCCTCGACGCCATCCTGCCCATCGACCGTAAAGAAGCGCGGCAGCGCATGGACGATCTGGCGATCTGCCGGGAGGTTGATGATCTTGCTGGCATCGACGACTCGGCGCACGTCCCCGGAGGATACCTCGCGATCCTCGCTCGCCACCGCTACCACGGCGTGACTGTTCGTACTACGGATGTGTTCGCCCGTTATGGCCACGTAGACGTCGGCCACGTGCATCCCGGCCATCCGTTCGGCCCGCTCGGTCGCGGCCTCGATCGATTTGATCGTCTCCTCGAGGTCGGTTACAACGCCTTTGCGCATCCCCAGCGACGGCGCTTCTCCGTAGCCGATGATCTCGAGGCCGCCCGGTCCCTCCGCGGCGACGACCGCGCAGGTCTTCGTCGTCCCGATATCGAGCCCGGCAACGGTCTCGTGCTTCATCCGCGATCCACCTAAACCTGACGCATGGCTGCGACTCTCCCAAGGAACCGATAGACTACCATATATTGTGCCTCGCCTATATAAACCCTACGACGGGTAGGCCCTCGGGCGAACCTCCGCCGGTACTTGGCGCACCGGCCGCGCCCTCCTTGCGAGCAACGTGTGCAATGGCTGTGGAGAACTCCAAGCCCCCGCGTTAAAGCTTCCGGCCCGCGAGCCGAAGAAACAAATGATATGGATTCCAGACGCCTGAGCCTTGAACGAGGGCTCACGTATGCTTTTGCGGTGATCGTGCTGCTGGTTCTCGCATTTATACCGGTGGCGTTCTGGGCGATGGCCGGCGTCACGAGCCAGGCCCGCGTCATGCACGGTGAAATCATGCGTGGCGAACTCGCCTACGCGAAGGTCGCGTCGGATGCAGATACCCTGCGCGCGGCCTCGCTCGATGCCGCGACCAATCCGTCACCCGCCAGCGCCCGAAGTTCGCTGCAGATCGCAAAAGCGATGCTTGCGCAGTTTCCGGCGGACGTGCGCAAGATGGAAGCCCTGATCGGCAAAGACAAAGCGATCTCGTCACTGGTCCATTCCTTCCAAGCGAGTTCGAGTAACTACGACTTCCAATCACTGGCGGGCGTCGGCCTCTTGGCGCAAGGACAGACGGCGCAAGCGCTCGCCCAGATTCATGGCGCCGACGCGGCCGCTTACGCAGCGCAGAGTCGCACCGGCACCGATCTCCTCGACGCATTGAAGAACGCGGCCGACCGGCGCTACCAGGCACTGCTCCAGGCGCGCAACTATGCGCTGACGATACTGATCTTGGGCGCCCTGGTCGCGGTCGGCACCGTCATATTCTCTTGGACCTGGTTTCGCCGCGCGATGCTCGCCGGCGTCGGCCGCTGCGTGGACGTCTTCGAGACGATGGGCAGCGGGAACCTGACGGCACGCGTCGGCTGGCGCGGCAGGGATCTCCTGGGACGTCTGGGGCAAGGCGTCGACGAGCTCGGCGAGCGGCTCGCGGGGATCATCTCCACGATCCAGCGCGCCTCCGAGGCCGTACAGGGCTCGAGCAAACGCAGTAACTTGACGGCGCTCGAAGTCGACGGCCGCGTGACCGAAGAACTTGCGTCGCTCGGGAAAGCGCGCGATTTCGCGCTCGACGTCGCCTCGACGTCGGGTACGGTCGCCGATAATGCCGAGCAAGTAGCGCGGCGCGTCACCGACATCTCGAGTGCCATCGCCCAGATGACCGCATCCATCCAAGAGATGGACAACAACATGCTCAACCTGGCGAGCGTCGTAGAGCAGGCCGTTGCTAATACGCAAGAGATGTCGGCCTCGATCGTACAGGTCGCAGGCAACGCCGATCGCGTTCGTCAGGAATCGAGCAGAACCGATCAGCAGGTCCGCGACGGGCGCAACGAAGTTGCGACGCTCTCCGAGGGAATGGCCAGTATCAGCGATACCGTGGCCGACGTCGTCGGCGAGATGCAAAGCCTGGACGGCGCATCACGCCAGATCGGCGAGATCCTGGGCATGATCGAAGCCATCGCGGACCAGACGAACCTCCTGGCGCTCAACGCCGCGATCGAGGCGGCCCGCGCCGGCGAGCACGGGCGTGGCTTTGCCGTCGTGGCCGACGAGGTTCGCAAGCTTGCCGAAAACTCGGCGAGTTCGACGAAGCAGATCGGGCAGCTCGTCGTCGATATTCAACGGCGCACCACGGCGGTGCTCGAGCGGACGGCGCGCGCCAACAACCTGGTGCAAAGCAATGCCTCGTCCGCGCGAACCGCCACGCAGATGATCGAGCAGATCAGCGCGCGCGTCACGGAGATGGCGCAGTTGGTGAGCGAGATCAGCATCGCCACGACCGAACAGGCACGCGCCTCCGAAGAGCTCGCTCGTGCTAGCGAGCAGATGGGCGCTATGACCCACGAAGCGGCCGCCACCATGCGAGAACAGACGATCACGTCCAACCAGATTCTCGAAGGCGTCAACGAGATCGAACAACGGACCGATCAGGTAGCCAGGGCGAGTCAAGATCAGCAAGCGGCGATTCAGTCGCTCGGCGCGACCATCCATCACACGACCGAACTCGGCCGGGCGAACTCTGCAGCGGTCAACGAGGTGGCCGTTCAGACCGCCGAGGTAGCGGACCAAGCGACCACCCTCCAGGGGATGGTCGGTCAATTCCAGGTAGGCAGCGGCCGGCGCCGCTCCCTGGACGCGGAAAAATCGCAAAATGCACTAGAGGAACCTGGGGCACTTGCGCTATCATCGTAGCCGGATAACCAACGCTTCATACGGAGATATAGTGCACAAGACCATTGCTATGATCGTTCTGGCCGCAGCGCTCATCGCGCCGGTTGCGGCTTCGGCCGCCAACACCATCGCGGCGTCGCTCATCCCCGACGGGACCTATACGGCCACCGTCGAGAAAGTCGTGGATGCCAAGCACATCCTCGTCAAGATGGACAACGGGCTCGAGACCACGCTGTCCACACAGCGTACGAACGTCGATTTTTCCAAGCTCGCGCCCCACGACAGCATCAAACTCTCGCTCGGCAAGGGGCTCGTGCTCGTCTACGCCAAGGAATAGCCGGCGCAGGCAGGCTCCCCGCACTTTATTTTGGTCGGCGGCCGTATTCGACGACCGGCGTCGTCGGTGCACGGAGATCGATAACGC
>JAJXWN010000233.1 GCA_021781595.1 bacterium
ATTCGCACCCGGGGGCCACGCCCCCCGGTGCGACGCAAGCCGCTAGGAAGCTGCCTCCTAGGACTTGCTGTCGGCGATCTTCTTTTCGAGCAGCGCCACGGCGGCTTGCAGTTGCGCGTCGTAGCGGATCTCGCCGAAGCGCGCGTCTTTGTTCTCTGCCACGACGACGTTGGGCTCGATGCCCTTCAGGTTGATGTCCTTGTGGTTGGGAGTCAGGTAATGCGCCGTCGTGATCTTGATCGCCGAACCGTCGGGGAGCGGCGTGAGCGTCTGCATCACGCCTTTGCCGAAGGTCTTCTCACCGACGAGCGAGGCGACGCCGTCGTCCTGCAGCGCGCCTGCGGTAATCTCCGAAGCAGAGGCCGTGTAGGCGTTCACCAAAATCGTCATCGGTTTGGGCGGGATCGCCTCGTTGTCGGCGTTGATCGTCGTCGCGTGCGCGCCACGCTCCTCGATCGTCACGATCGGGGCGGTCTGAATGAACTTCGCGCTGATATCGAGCGCGGAGTTGACGTATCCACCGCCGTCGTTACGAAGGTCGAGCACGTAGGCACGAGCGCCGGCATCCTGCAAGCGGTTGAGCGCCACGTCGAACTCGGCCGGCGTATCTTTCCCGAACGCCAGAATGTAGATGTACCCGATGCTCTGCGGAAGCATTTTGTAGATAACCGTCGGCGGCTGCACTTCCGAGCGCGTGATCGCGATCGGACCAGGCAACGGCTTGCCGTCGCGTTCGACCTGCAGATGCACGACGGTATGCGGCGCGCCGCGCAGCAGGGAGACGGCCTGCTCGGACTTCATGCCCTCGGTCGACTTGCCGTCGACGCTCAAGAACACGTCGCCGGACTTGATTCCGGCTCTGTCGGCCGGCGTGCGCGGTACCACGTAGAACGCGCTGATGTACTTGCCCTTACCGCCCGGTTGGATGAGCACGCCGATGCCGGAGATATCTTTCGGATCGAGCGCTTCGTTGAATGCCGCATACTCTTTGGGCGTAAAGAACGTCGTCCACCGATCGTGGACCGACGTCGCCATGCCCTCGATGGCAGCGTAAGTGAGCGCGACGATCGACTCATGGGTCTCGCTCCCGGCGGCGAGAATCGCGTGATCGATTTGGTTGAGATTCTGCTCCGAGTCGGAACCGGCTCGCATCGCCGGCAGTTGAGATTTCGCGCCGTGCTTGCGCAGTTGGGCGTTCAGGGCGGCGCGAGCTCCATCCAGGAGCGTCTGCGGAGCGACTTTCGAGTAATACGTCGTCATCAAGAGCGTGTAGCTCTCGTGCAGGTCGACGTTGGCCGTGGCGGGCAGCGTAGCAGCGGCGCTCACGACGGTGCACAGACCGATTGCGAGCGAGGCGACCAGCGCCAGCCGGCCGAGGAATGTGGGCATCCGGATCTCCTTGGGCGATGATGGGCGTACTTATGGACTTTAACGCGTATGTACCACAAAAGTACTCAATATTCAGTTAAAATTCACGATGGCTGCCTGGTTGCTTTGCAAGGCAAAGTCAAGGGCTGCAACGCTTGTTGCTCGTGAAGCAGTTATCGTAAGCGCTACCCCCCAGCCCCGAGGTAGGCTCAAAAGCATGAAACAGACCCTCTCCATTACCGGCATGACCTGTAACAACTGCGTGCGCCACGTGACCGAAGCGCTACGCGAACTCCCCGGCGTGCGCGATGCCGCCGTCGACCTCGCGAGTGCCTCCGCGACGATCGAGGCCGACCGCGAGGTCCCGCGCGACGAGATCGCGCGAGCTCTCGACGACGCAGGGTACGCCTTGGCGTGAGCGCCGCCGCGCCCCCGGAGACGCCGGAGCACACCGAACTCGCGATTACGGGCATGACGTGCGCGTCGTGCGTCGCGCACGTTTCGCGCGCGCTCAAGAAGGTGCCGGGCGTCGGCGACGCCACCGTGAACCTCGCGACCGAGCGCGCGACGGTAACGCACGCGCCCGGTATCGAGACGGGCGCGCTGCTCGCCGCGATCGAACGCGCCGGCTACGCCGGGAGCGTCGTGAGCGACGATACCGCGGATGAAGATGCGCGGCGCCGCGACGCCGAGATCGCGCGCAGGCGCTCGCTCTTGGTCCTGGGAATCGCGCTAACCGCGCCGACGCTCGTCCTGGGCATGTTCGTTCCGGCCTTTGCCGGCAAAGACTGGCTGATGTTCGCGCTGACGCTCCCGGTGTGGCTCGTCGTCGGGGCCGACTTCCATCGCGGCGCGCTCTCCGCAGCGCGGGCGGGGACGAGCAACATGGATACGCTCGTCTCACTCGGGTCGACGGCCGCCTTCTTCTACTCCGTCTACGCAACGCTCGCGATGCGTCCCACCTATTACGAGACGGCCTCCGCGATCGTGACGCTGGTCTTCGCCGGCAAGTATCTCGAATCGGCGGCCAAAGGCCGCAGCAATCGCGCGATCCGCTCGCTGCTCGATCTGCGTCCGCCGATCGCGCGCGTGCGCCAAGCCGACGGCAGCATTCTCGAAGCGAGCGTCGACAGCGTTCGCGTCGGCGACGAACTCGTCGTGCCGGCAGGCGAACGGATTCCGGTCGACGGCGTCGTCATTCAAGGGCATAGCGCGATCGATCGTTCGATGCTGACGGGCGAGCCGATGCCGGTCGAAACCGGGCCCGGCGACGCTGCGCAGCAAGGGACGGTCAACGGCGACGGAACGCTCGCGATGCGCGCCACCGCGGTCGGCGCCGGCACGACGCTCGCGAAGATCGTCGAGATCGTGCGCCGCGCGCAAGGCTCGACGCCGCCCGTTCAGCGCCTCGCAGACACGGTTGCCGGCATCTTCGTGCCGGCGATCCTCGCCATCGCAGCGATCACGTTTGCAGCGTGGTGGCTCACCGGTCACCCTTGGGTGGAAGCGCTCATCACCGCCGTCGCCGTGTTGGTCGTCGCCTGCCCGTGCGCGCTGGGCCTCGCGACGCCGACCGCCGTCATGGTCGGCGTCGGCGCCGGGGCGCGGCACGGCCTGCTCTTCAAAGACGCCGATGCACTCGAACGGCTGGGAACGGTCGATACGCTCGTCTTCGACAAGACCGGTACGCTGACGCGCGGCAAGCCGGAGGTTCTAGCCGTTTACACGCGTTCGGGAACGAGCGAAGACGATGTCGTGGCCTTGGCCGCGGCGGTCGAACGCGGCTCCTCGCACCCGCTCGCCGCCGCGATAGTACGCTACGCCGGCGAACGCCGGCTCGCGGTTCCGCCGGCGCACGACGTCGTCGCCGAACGCGGCCGCGGCTTGCGCGCGCGCGCGGACGGCGCGGGTGTGCTCGTTGGGAACGCGGCATTTCTGGCCGAGGCGGGCGTATCCATCGACGAACTGCCGCCGGGCGACGAACAGGCGTCGCGCGTCTACGTCGCGC
>JAJXWN010000028.1 GCA_021781595.1 bacterium
CTCGAGGCCGTCGTGCGCGACGTTCAGCGCGCCCGCAGGCGCGGCGGCTCGCCGGCGCAGACCGTGCCGGCTAGCACGACGTAGCGCTGCACCACCGTCTCCGATTAGGCTGTTATGCTGGGCAGAGCACTTGTTCTAGCGTTTCTCTGCGTGCTTTGGGGATGCGCTACGCCTCCCTCTCACGCCCTCTGGCGTCGCGTTGTTGTTACGTCGGTAACGGGCCTCCATGAGGGGAAGTGCGGACCTGGTCGCGTTCAGCAAGTGACCCGCGTCTTGGAGTCTTTAACGGCGCGCGATTTTTACGACTGGCACCGGCCTTGTCTATGCATTCCGCAGTCTATTTTTGAGATGGCTGTGAACATCCGTCGGTTAGAGGTGCAAAACGCGCGACACCGCATGTACGGCGTACTCGAAAATATGGATGTCATCGATCTCGGAAAACCGATACGGTATCCTGTCCCTTGGGGCGATAAGCGCGAGATCGCAGCGCATTCGCGCTTCGTCAGGCAGCTGATCGTGGAGAGGGACCGGTCAAGCATGAGGCAAAACGATGCGTATTTCTTTTTCGGCTTGAAGCAAGTGCCCCCGTTTACCGGAACCCGCGCGAAGATCATCTTCGAAGGCTGGGGCTTGAAAGACGACCCGTTCGACTTGAGACGCAGCGAATGCGGCGGCTGATCGGCCCGGAGCCACGATTTCGTCAAGCCGATCGCTTATGCTAGCCAGAGCACTTGCTCTAGTGTTTCTGTTCGTGCTTGGGGGATGCGCTACGCGTCCCTCTCACCCCCTCTGGCGCGGCGTTGTCGTTACGTCGGTAACGGGCATCCATGAGGGAAAATGCGGACCGCGCCGCGTCCAGCAAGTGGCTCTGGCGCTGGATTCACTGACAGCCCGCGACTTTTATCATTGGCACGGCTCTAGCAGCGTGTTCGAGTCTCTCCGGGGAGTCATTGCGGACGTCCG
The DNA here is from genome assembly GCA_021781595.1 of bacterium. GTDB lineage: Bacteria > Vulcanimicrobiota > Vulcanimicrobiia > Vulcanimicrobiales > Vulcanimicrobiaceae > JAJYFL01. The sequence goes on from JAJXWN010000028.1 coordinate 964, forward strand.
GCGGGAAGAGGCGCAGAATGCCCGGCACGGTGTGCATGACCGATTCGAAAAAATGGTCATCATTACATTAGCGAAGCCGATACGCTATCCTGTCCCTTGGGGCGATAAGCTAAGCATCGCAATGCATCCGCGTTTCTTCAACCATCTGATCGCCGAAAGGAGTCCGTCAAGCATGGGGTCAGAATCTACGGTTTTGTTTTTCGGGTTCGAAACTCCGCCTGCGTTGAAGAGAGCTTATAGCGGCATGATTTACGAAGGTTGGTTGTTGGCAGACGACCCGTTTGATTTGGGACGCGGCGAGTGCGGCGGCCGATCGGTCCGGAGCAACGATTTCGTCAAGCCGATCGCTGTAGATGGGATGCGCGACACTACCCGCGTGAGGTAGATCAGCCATTAATGGCTTTCACCCCCAAAGTTCTCATCGTGCGGCTTTCCGGCAATACGCTCTGCCAAGGCGGGCCACCGAGATTGGTGAACGATGCGCGGTTTGGGCTCGGTTCCGCCGCGTGTGACTGAATCGAGTGCCTCGCCCCGTAGGTTCTTGGCCGGATAAGGCCGGATCGCCGACGATTGTAGGAACGCAGCGGGACTCTCAAGAAGCGCTGGGCACCATGAGCGTTTCGCTGGATTCATTGCCGTTGCGGCCGCTCGGCTTGGGCGAGATCTTCGATCGCGCCGTGACGTTGCACGTGCGCAACTTCGTTGCGTTCTCCATCATCGCGCTGTTCTTGGTCGTCCCCGTAAGCGTCAGTGGGTATTTTATGACCGCCGGTTTCTCCGGCGTTTACCGTCAGGCGATCTCCCAGATAGAGCATCCGAAGAAGGCCGCGCAGGCTAAGCCGCCGATTGACATCGGCGAGGCGCTGCGCATCGACGCAGTAGCCGGGTTGCAGATGTTGCTGCTGGGATTGCTCGGACCGTTTACGACCGTCGCCATTGCGTTCGGCGTCGCGCGCCGTTACGCCGGCCAGCGCATTGATTGGCGTTCCGCCTACCTCGCCGCGCTACGGCGATGGCCCGCGGTCGTTGCGATCGTCATCGTCGAAGCATGCAGCGTAGCCGGCGCCAGTTTCGTGGGCGTCGTCGGTATCGCGATGCTCGCGGTGATCGGGATGCTGGTGTTCAAGGCCTCCGCGGCGCTTGGCGTCGCGGTCATCGTGCTCTCCGTACTGCTCTATCTCGCGCTCATCGGCCTTATTCTGATGCTGCTCGTTGCGGTGGCGTTCATGTTTTACGCGGTAGCCGTAGAAGATGCCGGTATCGGCGAAGCCATCCTCAGCGGCTTCGCGCGCATCTTCAACCGCTCGGAGTTTTGGCGCGCGGTGCTCGTCTGTCTGGCGCTCTTTGCCGTGCAACTCGGGATCGGGATCGTTGCGCTGGGGCTCTTCGGCCTCTTCGAGTTCGTCATGCACTCCGCTCTGCTCTACGCCTTCGCAGAGGGGGCGCTCCAACTCCTCGAGACGACGTTCGTCACGATCCTGATGGCGGTCTACTACTTCGACGTGCGGGTGCGTCGCGAAGGACTCGATCTCGAAGCGAGCCTGGAGCGGCTAGCGAACGTACCCGTCCCACCGGCGTGACGCCGTATGCGGTGCCGCCGTCGCCGCCGGTCGATCCCAAGACGCTGGCGCGTACGATTCTCTCGGATACCTGGCGCTATCGGCTGACGCTGCCGCGCGCGGTGCCGCACGCCAAGTCGTGGTTGGAGCGGGTGCTCGACTGGGTGAATGCGTTCTGGGAGCGTTTGGTGCGCGCGCTGGCAGCGCACTTGCACGTCTCCAAGGGCGTGAGCCTAACTATCGGCCACGTCGTGCTCGCGTTCTTCGCGGTGGCGTTCGTCGTTCTCGCCGCGCGTCTGCTTGCATCGCTCCTGCGCGGTACCGGCAGCGCAGCCGCGTTCGGCGGTACTGCGGAAGCGTCGCCCGACGCGAACGCCCTCTATCGTTCGAGCCTCGATGCCGCCGCGCGCGGCGACTTCGCCCGGGCGGCCGCGTTGCTCTTCGCATCGGCGGTGTCCGCGCTCGATCTGCGCGGCGTCGTGCGCGAAGAAGCCGGCGCGACCGTCGGTGAGTTTCGTCGCGCACTGAAGGCGCGCGACGCACGACTCCTCCCGGCGTTCGACGAGATCGCCCGTTCGTTTACGGCAGCTGCGTATGCGGAGCGTAGCATAACCCGCGAAGAGTGGGAACGCGGCCGTCAAGCGCTCCTAGCGTTGCTTCCGGCGGGGCAGTCTAAGCATGCGTAACCGCTTGGGTGACTCCGTTGGCGTGGCGGTCGCGTTTGCCGGGGTCGTGCTGCTCGCGCTGCTGAGTCTGCCGAACGCCGGCAAGGGGTCCGTCTTTTCGAGCTACGATACCGGCCGCAACGGGTACCGAGCGCTCTTTGCATTGCTGCGCCGCGAGCGCGTCGCCGTCACCCGTATGGAGTATCCGCTGGGTCTCCTCGCCCCGAGCGTTCGAACGCTCGTAATCTCCCAGTCGCGTTCGGGAATCGATCTCAACGAGGCCTTGGCGCTTCGGCGGTGGGTTCGCGGCGGAGGGAGGATGATCGCGCTCGACGCTTCGTTCAATGCAGCAGACAAGAAGTATTTTGGCATTCCGCAACAGACGCGCGCCGTCTCGAAAGAGCGCATCGCATCGCCGCCGGCGCCGCGGGCCGATCTGCCCGGCGTCGGCCGCGTCGCAGGAAACTTCGGGGCCGTCTTCGCGCGTGGACGGCATCCTCCCGGCGAACCGTTGCTCGCTACCCGAAGCGGGACGGTCGCGCTCGCGATCGCTCTCGGCAAGGGTGAGGTAGTCGCGATCTTGGATCCAAGCGCGTTCAGCAACGTACGCCTGCGCGAAGCCGACAACGCTCGCTTTGCCTACGACTTGCTGGCAGGCGGGCCGGTCGCTTTTGATGAGCGCCTCCATGGGTACGCGCGCGAGCGCGGCTCTTGGCAAGCGTTGCCCGCGCCCGTGCGCGCGGCGGTCTTCATCGTCGCCGCGGTTATTGTGCTCGGGCTCGTGGGGGAGAACGTTCGTTTCGCCCCGCCGCTGACGCCGCCGGCAGAAGACGACCGCGACTCCTCTGCCTACATCGATTCGATGGCGCGCCTGTTCGCGCGCGGGCGCGCGGTCCGGTATGCGATCGCCGCCTGTGCGGATGCGGCGACGCGCTTCACGCACGTTCGTTACGGCGGCGCCGGCGAACGCATCGACGATCCGGTGCTGCGCGATGGCGTTACGGAGCTTCTGCGCTTGCGCGGCCTGGAACGGCCGACGCAAGCGGATCTCTTGCGCGCGGGCGTCTTGGCCGCGCGCCTACGAAAGGAACGAGGATGACGGATTCGACGCAAGCGCTCGCCAAGCGATTGACCGGGGCGATGGAGACGGTCGTGGTCGGCGGGGAGCGCACGGCCTTCGCGTTGCTTACGGGCCTCTTCGGGCGCGGCCACGTGTTGATCGAAGGGGTGCCCGGCACCGGGAAGACGCTGGCCGTTCGCGCTCTGGCGCTCTTCGTGGGCCTCGATTTTCGGCGCATCCAGTTCACGCCCGACCTCATGCCGGCCGATGTCGTCGGAACGACCGTCTTCAACCCGCAGACCGCGCAGTTCAGCACGCGTCCGGGACCTATTCTCTGCAACGTCGTCCTTGCCGACGAGATCAACCGCACGCCTCCGAAGACGCAATCGGCGCTGCTCGAAGCGATGGAGGAGGGGCGCGTTACCATCGACGGCGTCTCGATCGATTTACCGCGCCCATTCCTCGTTTGCGCGACGCAGAACCCGATCGAGTATGAAGGAACCTACCCATTGCCGGAGGCGCAGGTCGATCGCTTCATGGTAAAAATCGATTCCACGTATCCCGGCCGGGACCAAGAGCTCGAGTTGCTGGCTCGCGCGGCGGGCGGCTTCGACGCGCGCGACTTGGAGACGTCGGGCCTGCGCCCGGTCGCAACTGCGGAGGAGATCGTCGCAGCGCAGGGCGAGGTTCGGCGCGTACATCTGGCAGTCGGCGTGCGGGAGTACGTCTACGAGATCGTTGCCGCTACGCGCGAGCACGCGCAGCTTTCGCTCGGTGCTAGTCCGCGTGCGGCCATCGCGCTACTCGTCGCCTCGCAATGCGCGGCCGCGATAGCGGGCCGCGCATTCGTTACGCCGGACGACGTGAAGGATGTGGCCGGGCTCGTCCTTGCGCATCGGCTCATCGTGCAGCCTCATGCAGAGATCGAAGGCGTCCGGGCCGCAGCGGTGGTGGAAGGGATCTTGCGCTCGGTGCCGGTTCCGCGTGATGTCGGCAGATAGGCGGCTCGCGCTGCCGATTTGGCTGACTGGGCGCGCTCTCTGGGCGATGGGTGGCGTCGCCGCACTCGTCGCGCTCGGCGGCGTTTGGAAGCCGCTCGTTATCCTCGGCGTCTTGGCGGCGGCGGCGCTTGCCGTAGGGCTGGCGGCAGATCTCGCCGCAGGGCCGCGGCATGGAGATATTATCCTCAAGCGCGGCCCGGTCGAACACTTCGCGTTGCGCGTGAAGACGCGGCTACGCTACGTGCTGACGAACCGCTCGAAGGTCGCCGTTCGGTTCGGCATCGTCGATACGCCGGTCGAGCGCCTGCGCTACGATATCGACGATCTCGGCGGCCGCGCGTTGCCGCGTTCGCAGACGAGCATCGACCGCCCGGTCACCCCGGTAGCGCGCGGCGGCGTCGAGCTCGGGGCGCTCTATCTCTGGTTCGAAAACGCCATCGGCCTCCTGCGCCGGCGCGCGCGCGTCGCCGCCAGCGCGCACCTCCGGGTTTATCCGGACCTTTCGGCCGTCGAACGCTACGGCAAACTGCACGCGCGAAACCGGCTGATCGACGCCGGTCTGCGCAGGATTCGGATGCGCGGGATCGGGTCGGAGTTCGAAAGCCTGCGGGATTGGTCTGCCGGCGATGCGTTCCGCGCGATCAATTGGAAGGCGACGGCCCGCCGCGGCCGGCTGATGATCGCTCAATACGAAGTCGAACGCAGCCAAAACGTCATGCTGATTCTCGACGCGGGCCGTTTGATGACCGCGCGCGTCGGCGAGCAGCGCAAGTTCGACTACGCCGTAACGGCCGCACTCTCGGTCGCGTCGATCGCGCGGCTGGCCAGCGACAAGATCGGCTTCGTTGCGTTTGCCGGTACCATCCTCGAAGCGCTGGCGCCGCGCGCCACTGCCGCGTCGCTCGCGCATTTGGGCGAGCGGCTCTACGATCTCGAGCCACGCTTCGAGGAGTCCGATTATTCCGAGGCCTTCGCGTACCTTCGCACGCACCTCCGCAAACGCAGTCTCGTTGCGTTCTTTACCGATATGATCGATCCGGTAGCCCAGAGCACCGTGCTGGCGGAGGTCGGTTCGCTCGCGCGCCAGCACGTAGTCGTCTGCATCTTCATGAACGACGCCGCCGTAGAGCGCGCGCTCGCGCGAGAGCCGCAAACCGCGCTCGACGCATACGCGGAGAGCGTCGCGTTCGCGCTGGAGCGCGAACGCCGCAGTGCCGTCGCCACGCTCGAACGCCTCGGCGTCCTTACGATCGACGTGCCCGCCGCGCAACTCTCCACCGCGCTCGTCGATCGCTACTTACGCATCAAGCAACGCGGGCTGCTCTAGCAACGTGCTAGTCTGCGTCGCGCTCCGTAGGGCGGGCGCGTCCGGTGAAGCCGAAGTACGCGAGCAGCAGGACGGCCGTCAGCGCGCCGACAGACGCGCGTACGCCGGCTGGGAAGCGTAGCGGCGAAAAGAAGCCTTCGATCGTGCCGGCAACGCAAAGCATGGCGGCCACTCCCACGATCAGCACGCCCGCACGCCGCGCGTTTGCGGCGAGCGCGTCCTTGCGCCGCAGGCGGCCCGGGTAGAGGACGCCCGCGGCAATCAGCAGTCCGGCGCCGCCTGCGATTTGGATCGCGGTGAGTTCGATCACGCCGTGCGGTGCGACGGTCGCCCAGAAGTCGTAGCCGAAACCGGCGCGCGCGTAGAGCGCTCCGAGCGCGCCGAGCATCAGTGCATTGAAGACGATGAGATAGACCGTCGCAACGCCGAGCGTAACGATACCGGCCGCAAAGGCAAGGATTGCGACGCGGATGTTGTTGGTGATGATGAGGGTCGACATGGCCGCCGATTGTTCCGGGCCGAAGGCGAAGTTCGAATCGTGCAGGCTCTTGGCGATGTGCGCCGGGACGAGCGAAGGCGGAAGAAGTGCGTAGGCCTGCCCGGGATGGCGCGTGACGATCGCGTAGGCCACGGTTGCACAGACGATCGTCAGCGCCGCGCAGATCGCGATGTAGCCGAACGACCGGCGAAATTCGCGGGGAAAGGTCATGCGGAAAAATTGCCAGACCCGTTCCCGGCCGGTCTGCACGGCGCCGCCGTAGACGATTGCGTGGGCGCGGGCGGTCAAGCGGTTGAGGTATGCGACCAGCCGGGTATCGTAGCCGCGGCCGCGCGCGTAGGCCAGATCCGACGTCACCCAGCGGTACAGGCGGCCGAGCTCTGCGATCTCCTCGGCCGCGAGGCGCCTAACGCCCCGCCGCGCGGTTGCTGCGAGCAGCGCTTCCAATCGCCGCCACGCGCCGCCGCGCCGCTCCACGAAAACGGGCTGTTCCATGCCGAAACCGTTCACAGCGGCACCGCGCGGGGCCTGTTGGCGCGATGCGTCGAAGGGAGGCGCGGTGGACCGTATCGTAAGCGTTAGAACGCCCGAAAGCATCAGCTTTGCCTTCGAGCTGGCGGGCTTAGGCAGCCGTTTTCTCGCCGTCGTGCTCGATCTGCTCATCCAGATCGCGGTGCTCGCGGCACTGTTTCTCGGGCTCGCGTATGCGTCGGTGCGCCTTCCGCATATCAAACTGCAGGAAGGTACGCTCGCGCAGTCGATCGGCATCGCCTTCGTCGTCGCGATCGTCTTCCTCATCTTCTTCGGCTACTTCATTCTCTTCGAGGCGTACTGGGACGGCCGGACGCCGGGTAAGAAGCTGCTCGGCATCCGGGTCGTGCGTGACGGCGGCTACCCACTGGACGCCGGGAGTGCGGTGATCCGCAATATCGTCCGCGTCGCGGAGGCGGCGGCCGCGTTCTATGCCATAAGCGCGATCAGTACGCTGCTCTCACCCGAGAACAAGCGGCTGGGAGACTACGCCGCCGGAACGATCGTCGTTCGCGAGTCGCCATCGGTTCGCCCGGCCGATCTCGCGGCGTCGCCGGTGGCCGCCGGCTTTTCGATGCTGACCGATGCCGAGCGCTCGCTCATCGCGCGGTTCGTCGCCCGGCGAAAGGCGATGACTCCGATTCACCGCACGCGCATGGCCCGAGAGATAGCCGGGATGGTGCGGCCGCGTCTCTCGCGTGACCTGCAGATGCTCGACGACGACGAACTTTTGACGCGTCTAACCTTCTAGCGCCGTACGATGTTGTTCGCCACGTTGCGTGCGAACGCCAGCGCATCGTTCTTGGTCTGCTCGTAGATCGTCGAGGTCTGCATCGCGCTCATGTGGCGGCCGTGTTCGTAGAAAAACGTTACACCTTCGCCGACGACGATCGTGCCGGCGTAGGCGATCGCGCCCTTGATGGCGATACCGGCTACCGGAATGAAACCCGAAAGTTCGCGCGCGAGCGTCCGCCAGCCGAACCCGCCGCCGACGATTGGGAGCAGCTGCCACATGCGGTGCACGTCGGGATCGCGGCCGTACGCCGCCTCGATGTGCAGCAGCAGCAGCATCTGTATGCCCGTGATCGCCACCATGTCGCCGGCCGATGCGAACGCGCCCAAGACGAGGCCGAGCAGAGGTATATGATCGACAGCGGCGCTTGCGAGCGCGACCTTGAGCGCGTTTCCGGCGGCGTCTCGCGTCAGCTTGGCCGATACGGTCTCGCGCAGCGGCGGCAGGCGCCGCGCAACTGCGATTTCGACGCCCCTGCACTGCGTGATGAGGTGCGGGAAAACCCGACCGCGCAAGGCTTCTCGCGCGACCGCAGGCACGGTATATTCGGCCCACGTTCCAGGGCCTGGCGGCGCCGCAGGCCCGCTCGGCTGCGCTTCCGGATCGATCGTGAGCGCAAAAATCGGGAGGCGCAGCGGCCGCAAACCGGTCAGATCAGCACCGGCGAGATCACCGCGCCGGCCGAGGAAGATAACCAGGCGCGCTTCGCGGTTCGCGGCGGCCGGCAGTCTGCCTGGAACGATCGTTTCCAGGCACGCGGCCGCATCGAGCGGAACGGCGTCGTCTGCGTGGCCGGAGAGCAGCAGCGTTCGCAGGCTCGCCACCAGGGCCGGGTCGCCGCAAAGATAGAAACGAAATGGCTTGCGCGTCGTGGCCTGCACCGCTCGAACGTTGATGCCCTTGCGCACCAGCTGGAGGACCTCGCTCGCTGCGGATGCCATCGTTCGTTCTCCCGCTAGCCCGCGGGGGAGTCCTCCTTGACCGGATTGTCGGTATAATCCAAATAGACGAGACCGAGAAAGATCTCGAGCGCTTCCGCGTTCATCTTGCGGTCGTTGGCGATGTCGACGATCGACCGGTTCGAAGTGAGGGCGTCCTTGACGATCTCGTCGGGCGTCGTTTTGGTATCGGCCGCAACGATGGCAGCCGCGGCCGCTTGACCGGGTGTCAAAGCGTCGCGCAGCATTTTGTTATAACTGACGCCGTTGCCGATGCCGTCGCTCGCGAAACGCACGGCCAGCGCGTTTTGAAGCGTTGCGTATCGTTCCCGAGACGTCCCTACGCCGAGCAGCGTGATCCGCGCCTCGAGTTGCCGCGCGCGGGCCATGTTGTAGAGCTGGTCGGCCTGTGAGGCGGATACTGCAGCGCGAGCCAACGCACCGTCGGCCTTCTGCATGAGCGGTACGAGCGCGTTGTAATCGAACTGGCCGATGTCGCCGAAATAATCCAGGCGCACGTTCTGCAGTTGCATCAAGAAATCGTTGACCGTTCCGAGCGATTGGTCGAGTTGCATGGCCGCCGCGCGCGCCGCGTCCGCGGCCTGCACCATGTTACCGTCGGCCGAGGCTATCTCTGCGAACATGCGCGAGTACGAGGGAAAGATCGCGACCGAATCCGATGGGATCGGCGTCATCTGGAACGGCGCCGACATCTCGTCGAGGATCTCGCCGTTATCGGCGAGCAACCCGGTCGGTTTGCCGGTCTTCGGGTCGACGGAACCGACGCCGCCGATCGTCGCCTTCGCATCGTCGAGGGCGCTGTTGATCGAGCGCGACATGCTCGTCAGATTCTTTTCGATCGACTCCAAGCGCGAGCCGGGCTTGATTTGGAGGTTGCTGAAATCAGGAATCTCGTACGAAATATCTTCGAGGCGCGCCTTGATCTCTTTGATCTGATCGCGACCCTCGTCGTGACGCGCTCCGATCTCGGCGACGGCTTCTTTCTGCAATTGCCGTGCCTGATCCAACTTGACGCGCAGGCCGGCGAGGTTCGGCTGCGTGAGGTTCACGCTGCGAACCTCCATCCGGCGCAGCGCGGCGATCTCCACCTGTGCAGCGGCCTGGGCTTGCGGCGTTCCGGTCTGCGCGACCTCGCCGAGCGTCTGCGCGCTCTTGCCGGTTTGCCCCAGAGCGAGTTGCGCTTGCCCGAGTCCGAGCAGAGCCTGCTCGTTGTGTGGCTGGGTCTTCACGAACTGCGTGAGCTCGAGCATCGCGGTATTGTAACGCGCGTTGCGCAGGTCGTGTAGGGCCCACACCAGCCGTTCTTGCGGGGTCACTTTCGTCGGATCGAGTTCGGGGTATCCGAGCAGATGTCCGACGCGTGCCTGCGGATCCGGATGGTCCTGGAGATACTTCGTGATGAGGTCGGAGTGCTCGCTTTGCAGCACGCCGAGGTGTTTCATCATCGTGACCATGGCGGTGGGATCGTATCCGGCTCGCGACATCAGCAAGAGGCCGTACTGGTCGGCCTGCAGCTCGTCAACCCGCGACATCTTCGCGAGGATGCCGGCTTCTGCGAGGTTGCCGAAATCGTAGATCAGCGGCGAGAAGAGCGATGCGATGCCGAAAAGGAGGTTGAGCACCTCGGATTTGGCTTGCATGGTCACTTCGTGGCGGCGTTCGATGTGGCCGGTCTCGTGACCGAGCACGCCCGCCAGTTCGTCGTCGGAGTGCACGAAATCGAGCAGACCGTCGTTCACGTAGACGTATCCGCCGAGCGTCGAAAACGCGTTGATGTCGGTCGCTCGAATGATCTTGACGTTGTACGGCACGTCTTTCCGTGCGACTTGATGCCAGAGGCGGTCGGCGACCGTTTGGACCCACTGGTTGAGGAGCGGGTCGTTTTCGATGACGCTGGAGGAGGTGATCTGCTGATCGATTGCTTCGCCTTCTTGAACCTCCTGGGCAGTCGTAAGGGCACGCGCGGGAGCCGGACTGAAGACCGGCAGCAAAGCGAGGATCAGCGAGAAACCTACGATGCGACGAAACATACGATTTATGTCCTTTACCAGCCGAAACAGGCCGATGTTACAGGGTACGCACTCCCCGGCCGAAGACCCGAGCTCCTGCGTCGGTGCGGCCGGCGAGCGGACGGTGGATAAATCGGATAACCTGTGGAGCGCTTGTGGATGTTGCAGGGTGGCGGAGGCGCTGTTCGAACCGGTGGCCAGCATGACGTTGTTGCGCGGCAAAGGACTGGGCCTCGAGGTCGTGCTGGCGGAGCGCGATTTCGACGAGGCGCTCGCCGAGCTCGAAGAGCGGCTGGCCGAACGGCCGGACTTTTACCGCGGAACTGCCGCGACCGCGGCTTTTGGCACCGGCGTCCCGGACCCTGAGCAGATCGAGCGTCTGCGGGCGGCGCTCGGAGGCGGCGGAATCGATCTAACCGCGATCTCCGGCGTGCCGGCGCTTGCGCAGCTGGCGCTCGGACTCGGACTGACATACGTTCCGGCGGTGCCCGACGGCGGCGCGGAGCTCGCCCGCCGGCGGGCCCTGCGCCCTAAGCGCGACCTGCATCTCTCCGAGGGCGCCCGCTCGCTTGCGGCGGACTTCGCCGGGGCGCGAGCCGACATCGCCGAGCGCCGCAGGCATGGCGAGACTAGCGTGAGGCGCGCGATCCTCTCGCAGGCGCAGCACCGCCCGCCGGAGTCCGTCGCGCTGGCGCTGGTCGAGGCGCCTCCCACCACTCTTTATCACGTGGGCACGCTGCGCGGCGGGCAGTCCCTGCACAACGTTGGGAACATCGTAGTGGTCGGTGATGTCAACCCAGGGGCGGAGCTGGTCGCGAGCGGCGACATCGTGGTTTTCGGCTCGCTGCGAGGCGTCGCGCACGCCGGCGCGCAGGGCGACTCCGATGCAAGGGTGTACGCACTGGATCTGGCCGCGACGCAACTGCGCATAGCCGCGTTCATAGCCGCCGACGGCGGCGAACGTGTCCGCGGCTCGGTTCAAGCGGAGGTCGCCTGCGTGCAAAACGACCGCATCGCGATCGTTGCCTACGATCGGGTCGAAAGTCTCTTGGGGGGTACCGTCCACTGACGCCGCGCAAAATCGTTCTTACGTCTGGTAAAGGCGGGGTCGGCAAAACGACGACCACCGCGAATCTCGGCGCCGCGCTCGCCAAGCGCGGCAAGCGTGTGATCCTCGTTGACGCCGACATCGGTTTGCGCAATTTGGATTTGGTGCTGGGGCTCGAGAAGCGTATCGTCTTCGATCTGGTGGAGGTCGTCGAAGGCCGCTGTCAAGTGCGCCAGGCGCTGATCAAAGACAAGCGCTTCGAGTCGCTCTCGATCCTTCCGGCCGCTCAAACGCGCGACAAGGACGCGGTGACCGAGGAGCAGATGGTCGGCGTCATCGACCGGCTCGGCGATCTGGCCGATTACGTTCTGATAGACTGTCCGGCGGGCATCGAACGCGGATTCCGGAACGCGATTGCCGGCGCGACCGAAGCGATCGTCGTCACGACGCCTGAGGTCAGCGCGATTCGCGATGCCGACCGCGTGATCGGCAAGCTTGCGCAGCAAGGCATGCCGGTGCGCCTCATCGTCAACCGCATACGCCCGGAGATGGTGCGAAGCGGCGACATGCTCTCGGTCGACGACGTATGTGAGATCCTCTCGGCCGAACTCCTCGGCATAATTCCCGACGATGAAGAAGTTATCGACACGACGAACAGAGGCGAGCCGGTCGTACTCGGTGATGCCAATCGGCTCAAGCCGATCTACGAAAAAATCGTGCGGCGTTTGGAAGGCGAGATCGTGCCGTTTACTAATTTGGACAATCAAGGATTCTTTGGGCGCCTGCTGGGCGCGCTGAAGGCGGGGTAGCATGCACGTTCTGCAACAGCCTCAAGACGATGGCGAGCCGGCCCGCGACGCGGCGGCGGCGCCCTCCAGGATGGGCCGGGCGTTCGTCATCACATCCGGCAAAGGGGGTGTCGGCAAGACGACGACGGCGGCGAACCTCGGGACGGCGCTCGCGCGCCGCGGAGCTAGCGTCGTGCTGGTCGATGCCGACGTCGGCTTGCGCAACCTCGACATCGTTCTCGGCTTGGAGAGCCGCGTGAAATATCACGTCCTCGACGTGCTCGAGGAGCGGGTGAGCCTCGACGACGCGCTCGTGCCTGACAAGAATTCACCGACCCTACGGCTGCTCGCGGCCGCCCAATCGCGTGAGAAGGACGAGGTCGATACCGAGAAGATGCGCGCGCTCGTACAGAGTCTGCGCGAACGGTTCGACTACGTGATCGTCGACTGCCCGGCGGGAATCGAGATGGGTTTTAGAAATGCCGTCGCCGGCGCGGACGAGGCGATCGTTATTTGCACGCCGGAGGTGTCGGCGGTTCGCGACGTGGACCGTGTCGTCGGCTTGCTTGGGAACCGGTTCCGGCCGCAGCTCGTCATCAATCGGATGCGCCCGCAACTGGTGAAGAAGGGGAAGATGCTCTCCGTCGACGACGTGAACGCGATCTTGCGCCTGCCGCTGCTTGGAGTCATCGCGGACGAGCCCGACGTCATCGTTGCGACAAACAGGGGCGAGCCGCTGGCTCTGCGCGACGATTCGCCGACCGCCGCGGCGTACCGGGCGATCGCCGCGCGCATCGCCGGCGAAGACGTGCCGGCACCGACCGTCGGAAACAAAGCATCGTTTTTTGAAAAACTTGGTGCGATGCTTGGAGGCCGCCGTTGATGATCGAACTTTTCAATCGCTTGTTCGGCCGTCGCCCCTCGAGCGCGACCGCGAAAGAGCGGCTACGGCTCGTGCTCATGTCGGATCATCTCTCGCTCGCCCCGGAGATGATCGAGGCGATGAAACGCGATCTCGTCGACGTCATCTCCAAATACGTCGAAGTCGACCGCAGCAAGATCGAGGTCAGCTTCGAACAGCAGGACGCGGCGCTCGCGATGCTGGCGAACATCCCGATTCTCTCGGTCAACCGCGATGCCGGCGATAGGGCGGCATCGCGGCCTTCCGAGCGGCCGCCGGCGCACGGAAGGCCGCCTTCGAAGCGCCGTCGCAAGAAGGGCTCCGCCGGGCCGGCCGCGGGGAAACCGGCCGCCGCGACTTAAAGGTCGTTCGGGCATGTCGATGCTGACGGTCGGTATGCAGGTGCGCCGCACGCTGCGCGGCTTGAATTGGGTGCTACTCGTAGCCTGCGTGCTCGTAACCGCGCTCGGGGTCGTCGCCATCGAATCGGCCGACCTCCACGCGCGCGGCGCCTCCACGGAATACCGCAAGCAGATACTCTACGGCTTCATCGGTATCGCGGCCATGCTCGCCTGCTGGCGTATCGACTACCGGTTGTGGCGGCGCTTCGCGCCAGCGCTCTACGGTGCGAACGTCCTGCTGCTCGCCTTCATCCTGGTACGCGGACACAGTGCGTTAGGCGCGCAACGCTGGATATCGATCGGCCCGCTCGGAACGTTTCAACCCTCCGAACCCGCGAAGTTAGTGTTGGCGATCGCGCTTGCCTACGTTTTGTGCCTAGGCGACTACGAACGTTTGCGGGATCTCTGGAAGCCGCTGGTTACCGTCGGTGTGCCGGCGCTGCTCATCTTGAAGCAACCGGATCTCGGCACGACGCTCGTATTGCTCGCGATCCTCTCGGCCCAGCTCTTCTTCGGCCTGCCAAAACTGCGGCATTTCGGGGCTTTCGTACTCGGAGTGATCGCCACGGCGGCCTTCACCGTGGGCACGAAATTCGTACTGAAGCCGTTTCAGAAAGCACGGCTGCTGGTCTTCCTCAACCCAAAGGCCGATCCCGAAGGCGCGGGGTACAACCTCAATCAATCCAAAATAGCCGTAGGAAACGGCGAGTGGCTCGGCCGCGGTCTGCACCACGGTACGCAGACGCAGCTCAACTTCGTGCCCGAGCATTCGCGCGACTTCATCTTCACGGTTGTCGGCGAGGAACTCGGCTTCGTCGGGGCTATGGCGCTCGTCGCGCTCTACGGCGCGATCCTCTACGGCGGTCTGCAGGCGATGCTTGCCGCCCACGACCGCTTCGGCTTCCTGCTGGCAACCGGCATCGTCGCCATGTTAACGTTCCACATCGTCGTCAACATCGGGATGACGGTCGGCATCATGCCGATCACGGGCATTCCACTGCCGTTCATGTCTTATGGCGGCTCGGCGATCCTCACGGACTACGCTGCCGTCGGCGTCTTACTCAATATCTATTCGCAGAAGGATCGTGAGTTCTTGGGCAACGCCTAGGAGGCCCTCGGAGTTAAGCACTTTTCCATCTTTGGGCCGCCTTTTGCCCGAATACTTCGCGCCTCGTCTCCGAACAAAATTCGGCACCAAATCTGAAAACGGCTCAACTCCGAGAGCCTCCT
>JAJXWN010000234.1 GCA_021781595.1 bacterium
TCTGAGTGATCTTCGAGCTGTAACGGATAGGTGGGTTGATTCGGCGGGAAGAGAAAGGTCGATCCCGAGATGCCACCTGCGAGTGATTGCGAGATCGTGCTGGAAAGAAACCACGAGTTGACGTTGCGCAGGTCGTGGCCGGCGAGATGAATATCGATGCCTTCTGCCTGACCGACGGTGTTGTTATAGACGGCGAAGAGCGGCGTGTTGAGGAGTTGGGTGGTGTCGAGGACGTTGGCGACGTCGCGAAACCAACAATCGATCGAGCCGGTTAAACGCGGGTTGAACATATGGCGAAATCCCGCTTCATAGTAGCTGTCGAACTCCGGTTTCAGGCTATAGTTCGGTATCGTTGCGCAGCCTTGCAAAACGACGCAGGCCGCGCGCGTGTCCTCGAGCTGCGGTGCGGCATAGAAGCGTCCATAGTACGCGTGCAAGATATTCTTGGAATCGACGGCGTAGTTGACGCCGACGCGCGGGCTGATCTGCATGCCGGAGACGTAACCATGCGAAGTATCCCAGCGAACGCCGTAGTCAAAAGAAAGAGGCTTACTCGGCTGCCAGGTGTCCTCGATGTAGAGCCCGGTCTGCGAGCCGGCTTGGCCCTGCGTGGTGTTCACGTTCGGTAGTCCCAATTGTGCGAAGGTCTGGCTGCCCTGAAAACTCGCGCGTTGAATATCGAGTCCGTATTTAATCGCATGATGCCGTGAGGTTACGAGGTTGGCAACGCGAAGTCCGACATACGAAACAGAGCGATCTTGGTCGAGCCCGACGTTGCTGATGCTGCCGGGACCGTTCGGGTTGGGTTGCGTACCGAGTACGTCATTCGCGAGATCGCCTGCATAAACGACGCGCGAAGAACGGAACCACGGGACGACCTGTAAATACCCGTTTCCTTTTTTGGTGTATCGCGAATACGCGACGTTGATGAAGCGGTCGTACTCGCGCTGTACATCGTCGGTTCCGGGCACGCTTACGATGGGATCGTTTGGATTGTTGGGGTTGGTGTTGATGGGAATTTGAAATTGTGCGAGTTGATTGGAAAACGTAAAGGCAAGCGAGGTGCGCGCGTCGGGATGTTCGATCATACGGAAGAACTGATCGGCGAGCGAGCTCTGGTCGTGAATCGGCGTATACGTCGGTGTGTCGATACCGCGATCGGTGCGCTGGTTATTGGTGCTGAAGAAGAGATCGGTCTTCCCAAAACGGGCGGTCTCGTCGAGCGAAAACATACCCATTCCTTGGTTGCCGACGCCTCCGCTCAGGCGCGTGTGGAGACCGGGGGGGAGGTCGAGTAGTCGCTTCGTGACGATATTGACGACCGCGCCGATGCGACTGCCGCCGTATTCAGCGGGCATCGCTCCGGTCAGCACCTCGACGGAAGAGACGTTCTTCGGGTCGATGAGCTCGGAGAAATTCGACGATGTTCCTTGAGGGAGCGGAACGCCGTCGATTTCGTAGGTGAGGCCGTGGAAGCCGTGCGCGACCGGCTCGTTATACGAAAACGCAACGATGCCGGGGACGGTTTGAACGATACTGTTCAAGCTGTTATTCGTGGGTAACGTCTTGATTTGCGCTCGGTCGATCGTCGTCGAGGCAACCGGGGTGCCGGAAGCGCTCTGGTTCGCGATCACTTTCGTGACGATGATCGTCGCAAGTTTGCGCAACGCGATCCGCAAGCGAAGAACTTCGCCGCTATGGAGATCGATCTCACGCATTTGCATGCCCAACCCAATGCGCATCGTCATCAGGTGATAGTGGCCGAAGGGGACACGGAAGATCGTAAAGGCTCCGTCGGCGCCGGTCACGGCCATAAAATGTCGGCCTTCACCCATAAGCATGACGTGGGCACCGGCGAGGCCTTTGCCATTCGCGGTCACCGTACCGCGAATTTCACCGGTGGTCGAAGCTGAAACGATGCTTGGATAGAGAGTGCAGAGCAGCGCGAGCGCGATGCACGCATAAAAACGTCGGAATGACGACATGAAGAGACTCCCGTCAGAAAGTGAGGATACGAAGGGGCTTCTCGCCGCGCGTATGGACGCGCGACGTTAGGCCGTGACGGGAGGTGGTCGGGAGAAGAGGTGACGACGCTGCGCGATCGAGCGCGCGTGCAGACGCGGCTCTATACGACGGCGTGCGCGCGGCGTTGAAGAGAGTGCGGTCGGCAGGAGCGACGCGAAGAGCAAGCGCGCAGCGCGGAGCGCGCGTACAGCGAGATGGGCGCCGCCGAGCAGCACCGCACAGACGGCGAGAACTGCGGGAATGATCGCCAAAATCGGCATCGCATGAGCGCGCTCGCAGGATTCGATTGCTGCGAACCAACCGAACGATGTAAGGATGGTTGCGCGCAGCGATGGAAGCGAGGAACTCAGAGCGGCCGCTAACGCTCCGCCGTCGGCGCATAGGCGGCCGCCGCTGAGCGATTTCGCGAAGACGACGAGCGCGGTCAGTGCCGCTGCACCGAAGAGCAGATCGAGGAGTTGACCGTGCAGGTTTCCGCCGAGTCGATGCCCGTTCCCGAAGACCAGTGCGTGCGCACCGACCGCGCCGAGGAGGCCAAACGCCGCCAGCGCAAGCATACGAATGCCTGCGCTCGTCGATGTCGTCGTCCGGAAATGGGCGTCGCTTCTCACGTTCTTCCCTACTTTGGCACAACGGAGGTCTCCCGTCAAAGGTTCCCGTCGGAGCGCCTCGCCGTGCACGCGCTACCCTGCGCTCGCGAGGCGCTCGAGGCTGCGGTAGCCGATCGCCTCGGCGACGTGCTCGGCGGCTATGCGATCGCTGGCGGCGAGATCGGCGATCGTGCGGGCAACGCGGGCGATCCGGTCGACCGCGCGTGCTGAAAACTGCCGTTTGGCGCTCGCGCGTTCGAGCAGCTTGAGCGCGGCGCCGTCGAGCGCACAGAGCGAACGCACTGCGGCGCCGGGAATATCGGCGTTTGCACTGAGCCCGAGAGGCGCGAGCCGTTGCTCTTGCCGCGCGCGTGCCGCGAGCACGCGCGCGCGAACCGTCGCTGAGGATTCTGCAGCGTCACGGCGGACCATATCGTCGAATGGAACGCGCGCGATCTCGATTTGGAGATCGATGCGGTCGAGCAGCGGGCCGGAGAGTTTGTTCGCGTAGCGCGCGACCGCGGCATCGTCGCAGCGGCACTCCGCATTGCGAACGCCGCGAAATCCGCACGGACACGGATTCATCGAGGCAACGAGTTGGAAACGCGCCGGATAGCAGAAACTCCCCGCCGCCCGCGCGATTGTGACGACGCCTTCCTCGAGCGGTTGGCGCAGCACTTCGAGCGTCATCCGCGAGAACTCCGGCAACTCGTCGAGAAAGAGCACGCCGTT
>JAJXWN010000235.1 GCA_021781595.1 bacterium
GCTGGCTTCGGTGATTCGCCGGCTGCTGATCGCCAACCGCGGTGAGATCGCCGTGCGCGTTGCACGCGGCGCGCGCGAGATGGGCATCGCGCCGGTGGGCATCTACTCCGAGGCCGACGCGCGGGCATACCACCTCGAATTCATGGACGACGCAGTCTGCGTCGGTCCGGCTGCGGCTACTGAGTCCTATCTCAACGCCGATGCGATCGTGGCGGCGGCAAGGGCGCTGCGTGCGGACGCGATCCATCCGGGCTACGGTTTCCTCTCAGAGCGAGCTGAGTTTGCGCGCTCCGTGCGCGAGGCCGGCATCATTTTCGTCGGTCCGTCGCCTGAGGCCATGGCGGCGATGGGTAGTAAGATCGAAGCGAAGCGCCGCGTGCGCGCATTTGACGTGCCGGTCGTTCCGGGGTACGACGGCGACGATCTCTCCGCGGCGCGACTGCGCGGAGAAGCCGAGCGCATCGGGATGCCGCTACTGATCAAGGCGAGCGCCGGGGGCGGCGGGCGCGGCATGCGCCTGGTCGAGGATCCGGCAGCGTTCGAAGAGGCGCTGGAAGCCGCTAAACGCGAAGCGCTCGCCGCGTTCGGAAGCGATACGGTGCTGCTCGAGCGCTACCTGCGCCGGCCGCGCCATATCGAATTCCAAATCCTCGCCGACGAGCATGGCCACGTGATTCACCTCGGCGAGCGCGAGTGTTCGATTCAGCGGCGCCATCAGAAAATCATCGAGGAGGCGCCGTCCGTGGCGCTCGGGCCGGAACTGCGCGCCGAGATGGGCGCCGCAGCCGTGCGCGCCGCCGCCTGCGTGAACTACACGAACGCAGGCACCTGCGAGTTTATGCTCGACGAAGATGGCCGCTTCTACTTTCTCGAGATGAACGCACGCCTGCAGGTCGAGCATCCGGTCACCGAGATGGTCTACGGCATCGATCTCGTTCACTGGCAGTTGCGCATCGCCGGCGGCGGAGCGCTCGAGATCGCGCAAGAGGACGTCCGCCCACGGGGCTGGGCGGTCGAAGCACGCATCTATGCGGAAGATCCCGCCAATCATCTGCTGCCGTCGACCGGAACGATCGCGGCATGGGAGCCGCCGCAGGGACCGGGCATCCGCGTCGATGCGGGCGTGCGAGCGGGGAGCGAGGTCGGCGTGTACTACGATCCGATGCTCGCGAAGCTGATCGTTTGGGCCGAAGACCGCGCAGGCGCGGTGCACAGGCTTACCGCAGCGCTGCAGGATTTCCACATCGAAGGCATCCGCGCGAACGTTCCGCTGCTGCTCTGGATCGCACGCGATGCGGCCTTTCGCGCCGGCGATACGACGACGCAGTTCTTGGCGGAGCGCCTCGACGAATCGGCTTTCGCGCCCACGGCACCCCCGCCGGAGGCCGCACTGCTGGCGGTTGCAGGCATTTTGAGCGGAGGCCGCGCCCCGTGGCGCGTCGGCGGCATCGGCGTCCCGCTGCGCCTGCACTGCGACGGCATGCAGATCGCAGTCGAAGCCGACACCACCGCCGAAAGCGGCGCCTGGGATCTGCGCGGCGATCTCGCCGGACGCCTGCGCGTACGCAGGCACGGCGCGCGCCTGCACGCGGCGCTCGGCGATCGCGAAACGGCCGGTACCGTAGAACTGCAGGGGGATACGTTCGCAACGCACGTCGACGGCCGCAGCTACGCATTTGCGTTCAGCTGCGAGCGCGTTGCCGAAGCGTCGGCTCGCGGGGCGGCCGGCGGCGCGGCAGGGTCGATCGCCGCACCGATGCCGGGGAAGATCGTCAAAGTCGCCGTCCGCGCAGGAGACGCCGTGGCAGCGCACGACCTGTTGATCGTGCTGGAGGCCATGAAGATGGAGCACCGCATCGAAGCGCCGGGTAACGGCACCGTGAAGCGCGTCGTCGTCCGCGAAGGCGAGATCGTCGCCGGCTTCGCGCCGCTGCTGGAGTTGGAGTAGCGCGAACGTGAACCGCCCGAAATACGTCCGGATCTGCGAGATGGGGCCGCGCGACGGCCTGCAGAACGAGCGCGTCCTGGTATCGGCGGACGATAAGGTTCGCTACGTCGATCTGCTCTCCGAGACGGGATTATCGTACGTCGAAGCAACCTCGTTCGTTAGCCCCAAAGCCATCCCGCTGCTGGCCGACGCCGCCGAAGTTTTCGCGCGTATCCGCAAGCGCCCCGGCGTTCGCTATCCCGTGCTCGTGCCCAACGCGAAAGGCTTGGAACGCGCCCGGGCAGCCGGCGCCGACGCCATTGCGGTCTTCACCGCGGCCTCGGAGGCCTTCAGCAAACGCAACATCAACATGACGATCGACGATTCGATCGAAACCTTCCGCGGCGTCGTCTCGGAAGCAAAGGCCGGCGGCATGTGGGTGCGCGGGTACGTCTCGACCGCCTTCGGCTCGCCGTTCGGCGACGTGGTTACGCCGCGTGCGGTCGTCGCGGTGGCGAAGCGCCTCGTCGATATCGGCTGCGACGAGATCTCGATCGGCGATACGATCGGCGTGGGCGTCCCAAGCCAGGTCGACGAGATGGTGCCGATGCTCGCGAAGGTGGTCGGGCTCGAGCGGCTCGCGCTGCACTTTCACGACACCCGCGGCACCGCACTCGCCAACATCTACGCGGCGCTGCAGCACGGCGTCTTCATCTTCGATTCGAGCGCCGGCGGTTTGGGCGGCTGCCCGTATGCGCCGGGCGCGACCGGCAACGTCGGGACGGAGGACGTGCTCTACATGCTGCACGGAATGGCCATCGAAACCGGCGTCGACTTAGTGAAAGTCCGCGCCGCGTCGCGGTTCATCGCAGGCGTGCTCGATCACGAGCTCACGAGCAAGGCGTTTCAAGCGCTAGAAAAGGCGGTTGCCCCATGATCGTCCGTTGCGGCGTACTCTACGATGGTTCGCTCGCGCCCCCGCGGCGCAACGCCGACCTGACGATCGAGGATGGCCGCATCGCGGAGATTCGCGACGCGAGCGGAGAGTTCGATCTCGAAGCAGCCTGCGTGACGCCGGGTTTGGTCAACGCGCACGCACACCTCGAGGCGAACGGAGAGCCCGACACGATGGCAGCCGTTCTCGCTACCACGCCGACCCAGCGCATGCTGCGCGCCGCCGAAAACGCAGCCAAGGCCCTGGCCGCAGGCGTCACGACCTTGCGCGATCTCGGTGCCTCGGAACGTTTGGCGATCGATCTGCGCGATGCCATCGGGGCGGGGCGCGTGCCCGGCCCGCGCATCAGCGCCGCCGGAAACGTTCTCTGCATGACGGGCGGCCACGGTTGGTTCATCGGGCGCGCCGTCGACGGACCGTGGGATGCGCGCAAAGCCGTGCGCGAGCAGCGCTGGTACGGTGCGG
>JAJXWN010000236.1 GCA_021781595.1 bacterium
GCCGAATCTCTACGGCGACGTCTTGTCGGACGTGGCCGCGCAGATCACCGGATCGGTCGGCCTAGCGGGCTCCGCAAACATCGGCGACCACTGCTCGATGTTTGAAGCAATCCACGGTTCGGCTCCAAGGCGTGCTGGCCAGAACCTCGCCAACCCGTCGGGGCTCATGCATGGGGCGTTGCTCATGCTCACGCATATCGGGCAGAGCGAGGCCGCGGAGCGCGTCCACAACGCGTGGCTGCGCGCCATCGAAGACGGCATTCACACCTACGACATCTACAAAACGGGGACCAGCAAACAAAAGGTAGGCACGTCGGAGTTTGCCGATGCCGTGATCGAACGACTCGGCGAAAAGCCGCAGCATCTCAAGCCCGTCGAATACGCTAAGAACGTGCGCATGAACATCGCAGCGCGCGCCACCAAACCCGCTCAGGCCAAGGAGCGAGCGGGCGTCGATCTCTTCATCGACTTGCCTGCTACCAGCCCCGACGCGCTGGCAGACCGTCTGCGCGCCGTCGCCGTGCCCGGTACCAAGCTCACGGTTCTCAGCAACCGCGGAACGAAGGTGTGGCCAAACGGAAACCCCGACACGTTCTGCAGCGATCACTGGTGCGCTCGCTTCGAGAGCGACGGCGGCACGTTTGCGGGACGGCATGTCGTCCAGCTGCTCGACGCAGCGGTACGCGCCGGTTTGGACGTCGTCAAGACCGAGGGGCTCTACACCTTCGACGGCACGCGGGGCTATTCGCTGGCGCAGGGCGAGTAACCCGAAACCGCGTCTCCGGCGGATCGCGCGTATAGCTACGGGTGGGGGCGTGCGGCTATGTGGGCTCGGCGAGGTCCGGCGCAACCCTACGTCGTAGCTGGCAGGCATGGCAAAGGAAGAATCGACGCGCCTGGCCGTTCGCAAGATGTACAAACTCTTCATCAACGGCGCGTTCGTTCGTTCCGAATCAGGACGCAGCGACCCCCTTTGGAACGGCCGCGAGTTTGCGGCAAACGTCGCTCGCGCCTCGCGAAAGGACGTGCGCGATGCCGTCGTAGCGGCCCGAGCCGCGGCTCCCAAGTGGCAGGCAACCGCCCCCGCGAGCCGGGGCCTCGTCCTCTACCGCCTCGCCGAGATGATGGAGGCTCGTCGCGAAGAGCTGCTCCAGCGGGTAGCCGAGGGCTGCGACCTCACGCCGGAAGATGCCGAGGCCGAAGTCACCGCTTCGATCGACCGCGTCGTATGGTACGCCGGCTGGTGCGATAAGTTCAACGCGCTACTGTCAGCACGCAATCCCGTCGGCGGACCGCATCTGAACTTTTCCACTGCGGAACCGACGGGGGTCGTAGCGCTGCTGGCTCCCGATCAGCCCGCGCTGCTCGGTCTGGTCTCGGTGCTTCTGCCGGCGCTGGTCGCCGGAAACGCCGCCGTGCTGGTCGCCTCGGAACGCGATCCGCGCACGGCGATCGCTCTCGCCGAGACCCTGGCCACAAGCGACGTCCCGGCCGGGGTCGCGAACGTTTTGACGGGCTTCCGCAGCGAGCTCGGACCGATCCTCGCCAAGCACATGAACGTCGATGCGCTAGGCTTTGTAGACGACGATCCGCCCCTCACCAAGGAGCTACAGTCGCAGGCCGCCGGGAACGTCAAGCGGACGCATCTCTTTGAGAAACGCGGGCGCGCCTGGTGGTTCGGGACAGAGGCTCAAAGCTTAGACGAGATAGCGGCCTACACCGAGATAAAGACGATCTGGCATCCCGCCGGAATCTAAGGCGATGGAGTATGGCGATGCCGCGCGCGAGCTCGCGGCCTACTGCCGCGAGCTTTGGGAACGGCGCCTCGTCAGCGGCACCAGTGGCAACCTCAGCGTACGCCTACGTAACGGCGATCTTCTGGTAACGCCGGCCGGGCGCTCGCTCCGGGATCTGCGTGCGGACGAGCTCGTCAGGACGGATGCGAACGGAGCGTCGCGGGAGGCCGGGCTTCGGCCCACCAGCGAGGTCGCGCTGCACGCTGCGACCTACGCCGCTCGGCCGGACGCACGCGCCGTCGTTCACGCACACCCGACGTTCTGCGTCGTATGGTCCCGGTACGGCATCCCTCTTCCGTGCGATACGGTCGGTGCGCGCGAAACGCTCGGCGCCGTCGCCTGGACGCCGTATCTTCCACCCGGATCTCTAGAACTCGCGAACGCGCTCGCCGAACAATTTGCCACGGGCATCGATGCCGTCCTGATGGCATCGCACGGTCTCTCGACGATCGGTCCCACTCTGGAACATGCTTTCGCGCTCGCCGATGCCGCCGAAGAGGCGGCGCGCGTCGCCTATTTCAAAAAATCGTTCCGCCGTTTGTAGGCCCGCGCTCCTCAAACATCAAACATATAGGCCCGACGTGAGTTATCGCCTCATGCCGATGCATCAGCGCATGTCGAACGCGCTCAGCTACGGCGAATTTCTCGTATATTATCAGCCCGTCGTAACGCTGGCGGACGAGCGCATCGTCGGCTTCGAAGCTCTCTGCCGGTGGCCGCAGCGCGATAACACGTTCGCGATGCCCGAGACCTTCATCGGGCAGGCGGAGACGACGGGTTTTATCGTGCAACTCGGCGACTGGGTGCTGCGCGCCGCCACCGCGCAGATGCGCGGCTGGCAGCAGGAGTACGGCCGCCGCCTGCGGCTCGCCGTCAACCTTTCCGGACGCCAGTTCCTGCACTTCAATCTCCTGAAGCAGATCGAAGACGCGCTTCGCCTCTCGGGCTTCGACGCGACCGATTTGGATTTCGAGATCACCGAGACCGTCGCGATGCACAACGCCGAAGAGAGCATCGGCGTGATGCGCCAACTTAAATCGCTGGGTATCGGCCTAGCGCTAGACGACTTCGGAACCGGTTATTCTTCGCTCAGCTATCTGAAGCGCTTCCCCATCGACGTGCTCAAGATCGACAAGTCGTTCGTCCGCGACATCCCCGAAGACGCCAACGATTTGGCGATCGTTTCGGCCATCATCGCGATGGCGCATGCTCTGGGGCTGCGGGTCCTGGCCGAGGGCGTCGAGACCGCGCCGCAGCGCGATTTTCTTCGCGAATGCGGTTGCGAGTTCGCCCAAGGGTTCTTGTTCAGCCGCCCGCTGCCGCCTTCGGAATGCGAGCAGCTCCTCACAACCTCTTAACCGGTTGCGGGAGTACCCCTAAACAAACCGAAGTGGAGCGCGACGCGTTCGCGGAGAGGTGGCAGAGCGGTCGAATGCACTCGCTTGGAAAGCGAGCAGACGCGTCAAGCGTCTCGGGAGTTCGAATCTCCCCCTCTCCGGTCTTCCAGGCGCCT
>JAJXWN010000237.1 GCA_021781595.1 bacterium
TACGCCGAACTCCCCGGGGTAATCTTCGACGTGCAGCGCGCCGGACCGTCGACCGGTCTGCCGACCCGTACGCTGCAGGGTGACGTGGCGTTTGCCTACACGCTCTCGCACGGCGATACCAGACACATCGTGCTTCTGCCCGCCACGGTCGAAGAAGCGTACGAACTCGGTATGGACGCCTTCGATCTGGCCGAGCGTTTTCAAACGCCGGTCTTCGTGCTCAGCGATCTCGATCTCGGCATGAACGTTTGGATGGCGCAGCCGCTAGCTTACCCGGATCGCCCCTTCGACCGCGGCAAGGTTCTCACGGCCGCGGACCTCGAGCGCGTTGAATCGTGGGGCCGTTACGCCGATCCCGATGGCGATGGAATTCCGTATAGAACGCTTCCGGGGACGCCGTCGGCGAAGGCCGGCTACTTTACGCGCGGCAGCGGACACGACGAGTTTGCGCGCTATTCGGAGTCGGCGGAGGTCTTCGCACGTAATCTCGATCGTCTTGCGCGCAAACACGAGACCGCGCGCCTGGAAGTCCCGCAGCCCAGCATCGACGAGAGTGGGTGTGCGACTGCGATTCTCGCCTACGGGACGACGCACCATGCGGTCGTCGAGGCGCGCGACCGCATGCGTACCGCGGGACTCGAAGTCGACTATCTCCGCGTCCGCGCTCTGCCGTTCTCGCCGGAGGTCGCAGCCTTCGTTGCGCGGCACGAACGCGTCTACGTCGTCGACCAGAACCGCGATGGACAGCTCTACGGCCTGCTACGCACCGATCTCCCAGCAGCCGATGCCGCGCGCCTGCAGTCGATTCGTCACTACAATGGCGTTCCGATCGACGCGGCCGTCATCGCCGAGCCGTTGCTCGAAGCCGAACGCTCTCTCGCCACGCCAACGTAGTTTAGAGGTATATCCAATCATGTCGACCGGCGTATCCAAGATAAACCTGAACGTGACGGGCCTGACCCGCGAAGTCTACAAGGGTTCGGCCACGACGCTCTGCGCAGGATGCGGTCATAATTCGATCACGAACCATCTGATCAAGGCGCTGTACGAGTACGGCGTCGAGCCGCACCGGCTCGCCAAGATGAGCGGCATCGGCTGCTCTTCGAAGACGCCGGCGTACTTCGTCGACCAAGCGCACGGCTTCAATGGGGTGCACGGCCGGATGCCGTCGGCCGCGACCGGCGCGAAACTGGCCAACCGCGATCTGCTGGTGCTGGGCATAAGCGGAGACGGGGATACCGCGAGCATCGGGCTCGGCCAGTACTGCCATCTCATCCGGCGCAACCTCGATATGACGTACATCGTCGAGGACAACGGTTGTTACGGGCTGACCAAAGGGCAGTTCTCGGCGACGGCCGATATCGGATCGGTGCTGAAGAACGGCAAGGTGAACGAGTTCGAGACCATCGACGTCTGCGGGCTGGCGATCGAACTCGGCGCGACGTTCGTGGCCCGTTCGTTTTCGGGCGACGGCAAACAGCTCGTGCCACTCCTGCAGGCGGCCTTTGCGCATAGCGGTACCGCCGTGCTGGACGTGATCAGCCCGTGCGTCACCTTCAACGACCACGAAGGCTCCACCAAGAGTTATGCCTACGTAAAAGAGCACGATTACGTGCTCCACTCCGCCGATTTCATTCTCGGTCGCGGAGAGATCGAAGTCGAATACGAACCGGGCAGCGTGCAGGACATCGAACTCGCCGACGGTTCGCACGTGATGTTGCGCAAACTCGATCGAGCGTACGATGCGACCGACCGGATTGGAGCGTTGCGCGTCGTGCACGAAGCGCGCGGCCGTGGAGAGCTGGTCACCGGCTTGCTCTACGTCAATCCGGCGAGCGAGGACCTCTGCGAACGCGAGAACATCTCCCGCGAACCGCTCAAGAACTTCGGCGAGGCGGATCTGCGCATCGGTCGCGCAGAGTGGGCGAAACTGATGGAGTCGTTCGCCTAGGCAGGATCCGTCCGCTGACCGCGACCGCGCAGCGGACCCTCTCCACCCGTTAGCGAACCGCCGGGCCGGGCGTTGCGTTGTGCGACGATCTCGGCTGCGATCGCTACTGCCGTCTCCGCCGGCGTGCGTGCGCCGATGTCCAGCCCGATCGGCGCGCGCAGGCGTGCGAGCTCCGCATCCATGGTACCGGCTTCGCGCAACAGACGTAAGCGACGCGCGTGCGTACGGCGGCTGCCGATCGCGCCGACGTACTGCGCGGGCCCGGACAGCGCCGCGCGTAGCAGCGGGATGTCGAACTTCTCATCGTGCGTGAGCACGACGATTGCCGTACGCTCGTCCACTGGCGCTGCAACGAGAAATTCATCCGGCCAGGCGACGACCACCTCGTCCGCCTCGGCGAACCGCTCGCGCGTGGCGAATGCCGCACGCGCGTCGCAGAGGGTAACGCGGTACCCCAAGAACTTACCCACGCGCACGACGGCCCGCGCGAAATCGCTCGCGCCGAAGACGTACATCTCCGGCGGCGGAGCGTAACGCCGCACGAAGATCGCGACCTCGCCGGCCGGCTCGCCGCGTTCTCCGAACCACCGCAGATCGCCGGCACCGCGGGCGAAGGAGGCGCTCGCATCGGCTGCCAGGGCGGCATCGAGGCCGGGGTCGCCCAGCGTTCCGAGCGCGCCGTCTCCGAAGATGCATAGGTGCGCGCCCGCGCGTTCGCCGCTTAGGCGCCACGCTATCGCGCGTAACGGCGAAACCTGCAGACGCTTCTCGAGTTCGGCGCACATGGTGGCGTCGAGTGGGGCGACAAGGACGCGTATGGTGCCACCGCAGAGCAAGCCGGCGGAGATCGCGTCGGCCTCGGCGATGCCGTAGCTCACCAGCCGCGCGCGGCCGGTCGCGAGAACCGCTGCGGCCTCTTGCGCCAGCGCCGCTTCGACGCATCCGCCGCTGACCGAACCGGCGATCTCGGCCGCGTCGCTCACCACCATCTCGGCGCCGGGATCTCGCGGAGCCGAACCTACGGCATCGACCAGTGCGGCTATGGCCACG
The DNA here is from genome assembly GCA_021781595.1 of bacterium. Classification (GTDB taxonomy): domain Bacteria; phylum Vulcanimicrobiota; class Vulcanimicrobiia; order Vulcanimicrobiales; family Vulcanimicrobiaceae; genus JAJYFL01. The sequence continues at coordinate 3,002 of JAJXWN010000237.1, forward strand.
GAGCGTCCCGCTGCTTGCCAGCGACGGACCTGCTCGAGATGTTCGATCAACGAAGGTTCCCCTAGAAACGGACGAGCGACTGCCTTCGACGCCGAACGCGGCGATTCCATCGAAGGCGCCCGCAGGCGTGCGGACGGTGTGCAGCTAAGCAGCCACCATGTCCGTAGCTCCGCCGAAGATGCTTTCGATCCTCCGCGTGAACGGAGCCGAGATCGCGTGTGCGTTCAGTCCCAATCGCACCCTG